>JAFVYE010000093.1 GCA_017500745.1 Clostridia bacterium
GACTATCTCATCGGCAGAAGAAATTACTGATTACTCCCATTGCCGTGGTTTTTTAGTTTTAGTTTTTTTCCTCGGCACAAAAAAGCGGAACACATCTCGTGTTCCGCTTTTTAGTTTGGTTTAAGTTTCGTGCACTTGTCAACCAAGCGCCTTTTTCAAAAATTCGCCTGTGGCACTTTCCTTTGACATGGCAATTTGCTCGGGAGTGCCCTTGGCAATCACTCTGCCTCCGCCTTCGCCACCCTCGGGTCCAAGGTCAATGACGTAGTCTGCCACCTTGATGACGTCAAGGTTGTGCTCAATGACCACCACTGTGTTGCCGTTGTCTGTAAGACGGCTCAATATGTCAATGAGTCGTGCAACGTCATGGGAGTGAAGCCCAGTTGTTGGCTCGTCAAGAATGTATATGGTCTTGCCGGTGCTTCGCTTTGAAAGCTCGGTTGCCAGCTTGACACGCTGTGCTTCCCCACCAGACAAGGTGGTTGAGGATTGTCCAAGTTTGATATAGCCAAGACCTACGTCATAGAGTGTTTGAATCTTTGACTTGATTTTGGGCACGTTTTTGAAAAACTCCAGCGCCTCTTCAACCGTCATTTCAAGGACGTCACCAATGGATTTACCTTTGTACTTGACCTCCAAAGTTTCGCGGTTGTATCTTGCGCCCTTGCACACTTCGCAGGGAATGTAGATGTCGGGCAAAAAGTGCATTTCAATTTGAATGATGCCGTCACCAGAGCAATGCTCACATCTTCCACCAGACACGTTAAATGAAAATCTGCCCGCTGTATAGCCACGAGATTTTGCCTCGGGCAAGGATGCAAACAGCTCTCTTATGGGGCCGAACACTCCCGTGTAGGTGGCAGGGTTTGAACGAGGGGTACGTCCAATGGGGCTTTGGTCAATGCAAATGACCTTGTCAAAGTGCTCAAAGCCCTCAATGCTCTTATATTTGCCCTCAATGAGATGGCTGTTCATAAGTTTGTTTGACAAGGCGGGATACAAAATTTCGTTGACAAGAGAGGACTTGCCGCTGCCACTAACCCCAGTCACTGCCGTAAAAACTCCCACGGGGAAATCCACCGTCAATCCTTTGAGGTTGTTTTGCTCAGCTCCTTTTATGGTGAGCCATCTATCTCCCACGGGGCGTCTTGCCATGGGCACGTTAATCTTGTATTCTCCAGACAAATATTTGCCCGTTATGCTGTCCTTGCAATGCATGATGTCCTCAACGGTGCCCTGAGCTACGATCTCTCCGCCGTGAACGCCTGCTCCCGGTCCTATATCTACGATATAGTCCGCCTCACGCAAGGTTTCTTCATCGTGTTCAACAACAATCAAAGTGTTGCCAAGATCACGGAGCCCTTTCAAGGAGTTGAGCAGTTTTTGATTGTCTCTTTGATGCAGACCAATGCTGGGCTCGTCAAGGATGTACAGCACTCCAGTAAGACCGCTTCCAATTTGCGTGGCAAGACGAATGCGTTGACTTTCGCCACCGCTCAAGGTTGAAGCAGAACGGCTGAGGGTGAGATAGCCAAGCCCTACGTTGATGAGGAAATTGAGGCGAGCATGGATCTCTTTGAGGATGCGATGTGCAATCATCTCCTCGGTGTTGGTGAGCTTAAGCTCACCAATAAACTTGTCCATCTTGACAACGGACATCTCGCACAATTCATATATATTGACGCCACCGACGGTGACTGCAAGGGCCTCGGGCTTCAAGCGTTTGCCGTGGCAGACCGTGCAAGGCACGTCACGCATATATCTTGCAATTTCGCTCTTGACCATGTCACTGCTGGTTTCACGATATCTCCTTTGCAGGTTGTTGACAATACCCTCGTAGGCAACGTTGAAGGTGCCTGAAAATGCTTTGCTGTTGTATTCAATGGGGATTCTGTCTCCGTCCGTGCCGTAAAAGATGATGTTGAGCACACTTTCGGGCAAATCCTTGACGGGCACGTCAAGTGAAAAACCATAGGTTTTTGCAAGAACCTTGAACTCGTTGAAAATCATCTTTGAGGTGTCAATAAACATCCCGCCCGCACGGATGCCACCTTCACGCAAGGTCAAGTTTTCATCCTTTATGAGCAGTTTTGGGTCCACCTCTTGGGTGAAACCAAGACCTGTACAATGAGGACAAGCGCCGTAGGGATTGTTGAAAGAAAACAATCTTGGAGCAAGTTCCTCAAAACTGATTTCACAATGAGGACAGGCATAACGAGTGGAGTACAAAACCTCCTCTCCGTCAAAGTCTGCAACCACAAGGCCGTCTGCAAGTTTGATGGCACTTTCCACCGCCTCGCTTACACGTCTTTCTACTCCTTCCTTTATGATGAGGCGGTCAATGATGACGCCAATTTCGTGCTTGACATTTTTTTCAAGGAGGATTTCTTCATCAAGAGTGTAGGTGACTCCGTCCACTTTGACACGGACGTAGCCCGCACGTTTCAGTTGTTCAAGCTCCTTTTTGTACTCCCCTTTTCTGCCTCTCACAATGGGTGCAACCACAAGGGTTTTTGCCCCTGTGCGAGCCATGATTTTGTCTGTGATTTGGTCCACGGTTTGACGCTCTATTTCACGGCCACATTTGGGGCAATGGGGCTTGCCAATGCGGGCGTACAAAAGACGCAAATAGTCGTAGATTTCAGTCACAGTGCCCACCGTTGAACGAGGGTTTTTTGAGGTGGTTTTTTGGTCAATGGAAACGGCAGGAGAAAGCCCTTCAATGTATTCCACGTCTGGCTTTTGCATCTGTCCAAGGAACATGCGGGCATATGATGACAAGCTCTCCATATACTTCCTTTGTCCCTCTGCAAAAATGGTGTCAAATGCAAGAGATGACTTGCCTGAACCAGACAAGCCAGAAAACACAACCAGCTTGTCACGTGGTATTGTGAGGTCAACGTTTTTGAGGTTGTTCTCTTTTGCGCCTTTTACAAAAATTTCTTTCATATCACTTCAATTTGTTCAGTTGTTTTTTTAGTTCTGCAATTTCATCACGGAGCTTGATTGCCCGCTCAAAGTCAAGGTCGCTTGACGCAACTTTCATAAGTCCTTTGAGGCGTTCAATTTCGCCAACAAGGTCTTTAGGAGACAAAATGTCATCTTTAACCTTCTTTTTTGTGATTTCAAGGGAGTTTTTGAACTGTCTTTCAACAGTCTTTGGCACTATGCCGTTTGCCTCGTTGTACTCCTGTTGGATCTTGCGTCTGCGGTTGGTTTCTGCGATGGCTCTTTGCATGCTGTCGGTCACGTTGTCCGCATACATCACCACCTTGCCGTCTACGTTTCTTGCGGCTCTGCCAATGGTTTGAATGAGGGCTTGCTCGCTTCTCAAAAAGCCCTCCTTGTCTGCATCAAGTATGGCAACAAGCTCTACCTCTGGCAAGTCCAATCCTTCACGGAGAAGGTTGATGCCAACAAGGACGTCAAACTGACCTTCACGGAGGGCACCCACAATTTCTATACGTTCCAAGGTGTCAATGTCAGAGTGCATATAGCGCACCTTGATGCCCACCTCTTTGAGATAGTCTGTAAGACTCTCTGCCATCTTTTTTGTGAGGGTGGTCACAAGCACTCTACCCTTGTTGGAGGTCACCCTATTTATCTCTCCAATGAGGTCGTCAATTTGACCGTCAACGGGGCGCACGTCAATCTCTGGATCAAGGAGCCCTGTGGGGCGAATGATCTGCTCCGCCACGTTGTCTGCTCTGTCCATTTCAAACTGCCCCGGGGTTGCGCTGACGCACACCATTTGGCGAATTTTGCTGTCAAACTCTGCAAACTCAAGAGGACGGTTGTCGTAGGCAGCAGGCAGACGAAATCCGTAGTCAACAAGATTCTTTTTGCGTGCTCTATCTCCGTTGTACATGCCCCTCACCTGTGGCAAGGTCATGTGGCTTTCATCCACAAAAACAATATAGTCCTTTGAGAAGAAGTCCATGAGTGTATACGGGGGTTGTCCAACCTCTCTGCCGTCAAAATAGCGAGAGTAGTTTTCAATGCCCGTGCAATAGCCAACTTCCTTCATCATTTCAACGTCATTGTTGACACGCTCCTCAATGCGTTGTGCCTCAATGAGCTTGTTGTTGGCCTCAAAAAACTCAACTTGACGGCGCTTGTCCTCAAGGATTCGCTTGAAAATCTCCTCTCTCTCCCCGCCCATAACGTAGTGGGTGGCAGGAAAGACGTTGGTGTGCTTCAATTCGTTGAGGATTTTGCTTGTGACCACGTCAATCTCGCTTATGCGTTCAATGGTGTCCCCAAAAAACTCAATGCGAATGGCAATCTCGCTGTTGCTGGCAGGGAAAACGTCCACCACGTCCCCTCTCACACGGAAGGTGGAGCGAACAAAGTCAAAGTCTGCCCTCTTGTATTGAATGTCCACAAGACGCCTCAAAAGCTCATCTCTGTCAAGGGTGTCCCCTTCACGCAAGGAAATGGCTTGCGAATAGTAGTCAAGAGGTGCGCCAAGCCCATATATGCAACTGACAGACGCCACCACTATGACGTCATCCCTCTCACAAAGTGAGCTTGTGGCAGAGTGACGGAGCTTGTCAATTTCATCGTTGATTTCAAGCTCCTTTTCAATGTAGGTGTCAGAGCGAGGAATGTATGCCTCGGGTTGATAATAGTCGTAGTAGGAAACAAAAAACTCAACCCTGTTGTTTGGGAAGAACTCCCTAAACTCGTTGCAGAGCTGAGCAGCCAAAGTTTTGTTGTGGGCAATGACCAATGCAGGTCGTTGCACTCTTTCAATTACGTTGGCCATAGTAAAGGTTTTTCCACTGCCCGTGACGCCAAGAAGCACTTGGGTGGAAAAGCCGTTCTCAATGCCCTCAACAAGAGAGTCTATGGCCTGTGGTTGATCGCCACAAGGACTGTATGACGAAACCAATTGAAACTTCATTATTTTGTCAAAATGTATTCAATGAGATATTTGAGCCCTGTTGCTGCAAGTGCAGAGCAAACACCGCAAGCAAGTGCAAGCAAAAGGCGGAACGTGACGTTTGACTTGAATGCCCTTTCCACACGAGCAAAGGCAAGGCCCTTTTGACGCATGTTGATGCAGTAAACAAGCTCGCCCTTTTTGTCACTGCGAGTGAGGTCAAAGTAGTCGTCAATGGCAAGGTTTGACATGATTGTGTCCAGCTCGTCCTCTTCATATTCAATGTCAAGAGGCAACTTTTCAAAAATCTCAATGGGCGAGATGAGGCACACTCCATTTTTTTTGTCTGCCGCTTGATAGATGACTCTCATCACGTTTTTTTCTTTTTTTGTTAGAACGTGTTGTCTTTCAAGATTTATTCCCATAGTACACCAAAAGCACTTTTATGTGCTGTTTTTGCTTGTTTAAAACACAAATTTGAGCAGTATGATTGCAATTGCCATCACAAGTCCACCGCCAAGGAATGCTCCCAAAAATGCAAGTGCAAAGGCAGTTTTGGCACTGACGGGCTTTTGGGCTTGCTGAGGTGCAACAGGCATTGCCGTGGCCACTGTTGTGACCTCCTCCTCGTGATCAACCACGTCTTCAATGATGCGTGTGGTTGACAAACAATATTCATCGGGGGTGAAATATTTGACCTTGATATACTCTCTATCACGCAGATCTCTTATGGCAGAGGACAACTGCAATTTGGTCAGTGGGACGGGCAAAAGTTCAATGATTTCTTCTGCTTCAATCACCTTGTAAACACCGTCCACTTGGGTGAGTTTTTTGAGGGCGTCAAGTACAAGCTTTGCTTCTCCGTCTATCATAATTTTCTCCTTAGTGTTCCTTTACAAATTCATGGTAAATTGCGTTGATCGCCTTTTCGTAATCGCAGGTGTCAACCCCTACGATTATGTTGAGTTCGCTTGACCCTTGGTCAATCATGCGCACGTTTATGTGTGCGTCAGCCAAGGCCCCAAACACTCTTGATGCGGTGCCAAGGCGGGCGGCCATGTTGTGTCCAACTATGGCAACCAATGAAAGTCCGCTGTGGATTTCTATGTTGTCGGGATGTATGTTCTCACGGATTTTTTGCAGTATTTTTTGCATCTTGCCGTTGAGATTCTCGTCTTTGACCACCAGCGACATGGTGTCAATTCCGCTGGGCAAATGTTCAAAGGATATGCCCTCGTATTCAAGGATTGACAGCACCTTGCGCACAAAACCTACTTGGCCGTTCATCATGTCCTTTTCAATGTTGATGATGGTGAATCCCTTTTGTCCAGACACACCTGTGACAACGTTGTTGCCCTCCTCGCCCTCCACGGTTTTGACAATCATGGTGCCGGGATGGTCGGGATTGAAGGTGTTTTTGATGTTGATGGGCAGACCAATGCTGTGGACGGGGAAGATGCTCTCGGGGTGCATAACTTCTGCGCCCATATACGAGAGCTCTCTCAACTCCTTATAGCTCAAACAGCTGATTGTGGTGGGATTTTCAACAATGCGAGGATCGGCTGTAAGGAAGCCGTCAACGTCCGTCCAGTTTTCATAGACCGTGGCGTCCATTGCTCTTGCCACAATTGCTCCTGTGATGTCTGAACCGCCACGGGAGAAGGTGCGCACTTTGCCCATTGTGTCCGTGCCGTAAAAGCCCGGGAGCACGGCGTGTTGGTGCTTTGACAGCTTTGCCTTGACTTTGTCAAGTGAGTAGTTCAACAGCAACTCGCCCTTTTCATTGAACTTGATGAGATCAAAGGTGTCCACAAACTCAAATCCAAGCTTGGATGCAAGGATCTTTGCGGACAAATACTCCCCTCTTGATGCAGCGTAATCGGCGGTTGTGCTTTCCTCAATGCTCTTTTTGATGACCTTGAGGTCATCATCCACGTTCAAGTCAACACCAAGCTCTGCAACAATGTCGTGAAATCTCTTTTCAATGGTTTCAAAAGTTTTGTCACAGTTGCCCACCTTTTTAACTTCGTTAAAACAAGCGTAAAGAGCATCCGTAACTTTGACGTCTGCGGGAATGCGCTTTCCCGGTGCGGAAACAACGATATATTGTCTTGACGGATCCTTTTCAACAACGTCAACAACACGCTTGATGGTGCTGGCATTTGCCATTGAAGTTCCGCCAAATTTGCATACTTTCATAAATACCTCTACTATATTCTAATCACAGCGGTTTGGCTGTGTGACAGGTCAATCCATCACAATCTTGTGGCACTCGTAATAATATCTTTTTTCCTCGGCCTCGCCCATGCTGAATGCCTTTCTGCAAAGGTTGCCATGGTCCACAACGTATTGGAACAACTCTTCCTTTTTGATGGTGGGCATCACAATGGCAACCCCATCCTTTTCCTCTGCCACAGCTTTCAAGTGGCCTAATCCGTGGATGTAATCCACCACGCCACCCTTTGATTTGATATAATCGTCTATGACTGCTTGCACCTCTGCAATGCACTCTGCACCAATGGGGTTACAAGGGATGGTCTTGCTGTTTCCGTCCATGATTTCAAGGGTGCCTGCACCCCTCAATCCACTTTCAAGGGCTTTGACAAAGTCATCCTTGTCCACGCCAAAAACCACTCTGTGAATGGGTTCAAACACTATGCCGTTGTCGTGGAGGTTTTCAAGCTCACAAAGGGCAAAGCGTGCGGGATGGCACTGCCTTTCATCATCGCTTAAAGTGGCTTTGATTTGGTTCCAATGAGCTTGTGCGGTGGCAAGGGAGTGATTGCCGTCACCAACTGCCAACGAAAAATCCGTGTCCACTCCATAGAGCCCGTCAATGTCCTTTTTGTAGAGGGCAAGGCGGTCAAAAACCTCTTGTTTGTCCACTCTGTATCCTGTGAGATGACCACCGTTCATGTTGAGGTCAAAGTCATAAAGTTTGTCGTAGTTTGCGCAATTGTCGTACAAATCCTCAATGACTCTGCCCTTTCTGTCATCCATAACAATGAGGATGTGAGGCAGTTCAATGGGGGCGTCTTTGCGGATTTTGAGGCGAGGGGGAATGCGGTCCTTGACAACACCCTCGGTTGCTCTGAGAGGGGCTTCTGTGGGATAGTTGTAGGAGTAATCCTCAAGGTCTATTGCCACAATAAGTCCAAGACGACTGCGCTCCTCTGTGTCACGCTTGACAAGGATGAAACTGTCCTTCAATGTATAGAATACATTGCCGTCAAGATATTCCTTCATGGTTGCGTTGATTTTGGCAGTCCTCTCCTCTCCGTCCTCATCTTCAAGATAGACCTCGGGGAAGATGAGCTTCAAGGTGCTTGGGGCATCTCCAACAAAGTTTTCAAGAGTCTGCCAATAATCTCTTTGTGAAGTGAATTGGTCACAGGACACAACTGCCCACTTTTCATGCTCTGCCACGTTGGGCAGAAGGATGTCTACACATTTGATTGTTTTCATAATTACAGTCTGCCGTGATGTTTCTTTTCTTCCTTGGCCTCACGTCTTGCGATTGCTGCCATTGAAATGCCGTAGGCGTCCTCAATTTCATCCTTGAGTTTGTCCATGGTCATATAACGCTTGATTTCTCCGTGTTTGACAACAGAGATGATGCCTGTCTCCTCGCTGACAACGATGGAAAGCACGTCAGTTTCCTCCGTGATGCCGATTGCTGCACGATGACGTGTGCCCATCTCTTTGTTGACGTTTCTTTGTGTCAAGGGGAGGAAGCAACCCGCCGCCACAATCTTGTTGCCTCTGACAATGACTGCGCCGTCATGCAAAGGGGCTTTTGTGTTGAAAATGCTTTCAAGAAGAGGGGCTGTGAGCACTGCGCCAAGCTGTGTGCCTGAATCAATGATGGTGTCTTGGATGTCCCCATTCATGTCAATGATGATGATTGCACCCACGTCTTGCTTTGCCATATCTTGACATGCAGACAGGATTTCTGTTGTTGCCTCACGAAGTTCATCGTCACTGCTCATGCTGTCTCCAAATATGGACAATCCCTTGGGGTTGCCCACCTTTTGAAAGATGGACTTGAAGTCGTTTTGATAAACAACGGCTGTCACTATGAGCACAAACAACGTGAAATAGTGCATCACGTATCTTGCCACGGTCAAGGCCTCGCCTTGATGGAGTTGGGCAAGCACTTGCACAAGGACGTCCAAGAGGAACACGCTGAGCAAAAGCACAAGCACTCTCATATGACGCTTGTAGGCAAAGAAAATGATGAACAAAATTGCTATGGTGGCAAAGATCACTCCATCTACGATTGCATACAGGTCAATGTTTTTGATCCAGTCAATAAAGTTGTACATATAAACCTCTCGTCAAAGTTTATTAAAATTCATCAAAAGGATTGTCGTCTTTTGAGTTGTTGTCAAGGGGATTTGCATCAAAGGGATTGTCATCAAAAGGATTTGCATTGTCTGCAAATGGATTTGAGTTGTTGTCAAAGGGATTTGAGTTGTCTGTGTCTGCAAAGGGATTTGCGTCACGGAAAGAGTAGCTTTGACCGCCGTACGCTCCAGAATCGGTGCTGTGAGTGGGGCGATAGGCGTTTGCCTTCTTTTTGAGCCAAGCAGACATGATGAAGTGGGTTGCCAAAATCAATGCGTACACTCCCAAGTTGACGTAGGACAAAATGGCCAAGGGTCCTTTGAAAAGCAACAGCATTGTGCGGATGTCAGATTGGGTAAGTTCCTCACCGTCAATTTCAAAGCTGATGCCTCCGCCCATCTCGGGAGTTTGGGTGCCTTGGTCAAGAGCCATTTGTAATCCTTCAGTAACAAAGAATATGCCAAGCAAGAACACCACGGATATGATGCCAAAAGCGATGACGTAATTTCTGCTGAGATTCCTAAAATATGCTTGAGCTTGAATGGGATTGAGATATTTGGGGATGAGCACCACAAAGAACTCAACGTAAAGGACCACAAAATACACCAACATATCAAGCCAAACCAATGTGGCAAGTTGCACGGTGGAGTCAAGGAAAGCAAAAACTCTTATCAGCCCCATAAACATCCTTGCAATTGCAATGAAAATCATGGTGATGTAGATGAAATCGTTGCGAGGTATGACTCCAAGACGTTTTTTGACGTAGTTGGATCTGTGCACCCAAGCTGAAACAAAATAGCATATTGCCACAGGCAATAGTCCGTTGAGCAACAAGTCAATGATCAAATTGATGACAAGGGTTGCTCCCTTTACGTTTTCTCCTACGTAACTGGTGTAGATGTTGTAGATGTTGCCAAAAATGGTTGCAAAAACCAAAGCCACCCAAATCCAAGGATAGTATTTGGGGTCAAGCTTGCTTTCTTGTTTTCCGTAATTATTCATACCTTCTCTCATATATTCAAAAGTGTCAATATTGCATCGTGGATTGCCGTGTTTTCAAGTCTTTTGCCTGAAAGGATGGCGTGTTGCAAGTTGTGCAAATAATCCACCGCTTGTTTTAGACGCATCTGTGTGTAATTTTTGGACACGCGCCTTACGTGATATAGTTGCTTTGATGATATTTCAAGCATTGGCGCAAGCACCTCTGCATCATCCGTCTTGTGAAGCTCTGCATGGAGCATCTTGCGATATTGGTTGTACAGCATGTTGATGAGGGTGTACCCCTTGACCCCTTGCTTGAAAAATACGTCTATGATTTCAAGGGCTTTCTCCGCCTGCTTTTCGCTGACCGCACTTGTCAGTTCATACAGCGCAAATTCAAGGTCCGGCGTCACCAAAACCTCAACGTCTGCGGTGGTGATTGTGCCACTTGAATAGGCCTTGAGCTTGGTCACCTCACATACAATCCTTGACATGTCGTTGAGGGTCTTTTCAACCAAAGCATGGAGGGCTCTCGGCTCAATGGATCTGCGTGGTGGCTCTGCAAGGATTTTGTCCACCAATATGCCAATGGAGTTTTCATCAAGTTTGTCGCAATCAACGTACTGCAAACGATGCTCCTTGACAATGTCGGACAGATGTTTGCCCTCCTCCACAAGCACCAAAATAGCGGTGGGATTTGGGTCCTTGAGATAGCTGACAAGGATGTTTTTGTCTTGATCGTTCAGCTTGTCGCAAATGTCTGGAACAACCACTACCTTTCTGTCATCAAAGACGGGGTAAAGAGTGAGAGCGTCAAGGGCTGTGGACATGCCTTGGCCAATTGAAATCATTGACAAATTGAAGTCCGCATACTCGGGCATAAGCAGAGATTTGAACATGGCAACAGCAGATTGACGGAGATATGCGTCAAGTCCTCCAACCACATAAACGGGGTGGAAACTCTCCTTGCCATGAAGGGCGGATGATAGGTGCTTTTCAAGTTCAAGATATTTCATGCTCTCACCTGTGGGCGTGACACGTGCACTGGTCTGCTCGCACGCACATTGCGCTCACGTTTGTTTACACTATATATTAACATACGTATATACGAGTTGTAAAGAACAAATTTTTGTCTGTGACCTTGGCTTGTGGCGACTGCTGTCAAACTATGGGGATTTTTGACTATGACATCAAATGGCAACATCATTTTGATAGAAGCAAGTTGATGCACTCACATCACAATTCCACAAACAAAAAGCGCCACTTATAGTGACGCAATTTGATGTTTATATGCTGTTTTTGATTTGATAAACTGCTTATTGTGTGCGCACACAAAAAATCGTGCTACTCTGCAACTTTGGACAAAAACTCCTTGAGGCGAGGGTGTTTGGGCTCAGAAAAGAACTTGTCGGGGGTGTTTTCTTCAAGGATTTTGCCCTCAGCCATAAACAAAATTCTGGTGGCAACGTCTTTTGCAAAACTCATCTCGTGGGTGACAATAACCATGGTCATGCCCTCATCTGCCACTTGCTTGATGAGGTCAAGCACCTCTCCAACCATCTCGGGATCAAGGGCGGAAGTGGGCTCGTCAAAAAGCATAACTTTGGGGTTCATTGCAAGGGCTCTTGCAATTGCAACACGTTGCTTTTGTCCCCCTGACAGCGTGCTGGGATAGACCTCTGCTTTGTCCAAAAGACCAATGCGTGCAAGAAGCTCGTCTGCTCTCTTGTTGGCCCTGTCCTTGACCTCTTTTTTGGAGTTGAATTCAAGGGGAGTCAAGCTCTTAATCTCATAGTGCAAAGTGTGTGAAAGTGCTCTCACTTTCTTTTCTTTTTTGGATGTCAATGCAAGCTTTTGCTTGGTGAGTTTGTCATCGTAAGTGGCGTAGGATTTGCCCTCCTTTTCCTTGATGACTTTTGTTTTTTCCCATTGTTCTGTGACGGGAATTAAGGCCGTGTCAAGCTGTTCAATTTCTTTTTCAAGGGCTTGTCTTTTTGAGTCAACTCTTTGGTTGAGCTTGTGCCCAAAATGCTGAATACACTTGTTGTAAAGTGGCACAAGGGCGTTTTTCATCTGCACCTTGCGCATGTTTTTGACCCCAATTTTGATGGGGGCAAGAGTGATGTTTTTCTTGACGGTCAAGTTTGAAAACAGGTTGAATTGTTGAAACACCATGCCGATGTTTTCACGCTGCTCATTGATTTCAACCTTGAGGTCTGCAAGGTCATTGCCCTCAAATATTATGCGTCCTGCCGTGGGGTCCTCAAGCACGTTGAGGCATCTAAGAAAGGTGGACTTTCCGCCACCAGAAGGACCAACTACCACCACTTTTTCCCCTGCGTTTATTGTGGTGGAAATGTCGTCAAGGACAAGGAGATCCCCATATTTTTTTGTAAGATTAACTACGTCTATCACTTTTTGCAAGTCTCCTTTCAAGAAGTTTTACGCCACCGGTGATGATGAGCACGATGACAAGATATATCCCTGCAAGAAGCAGGTAGGGGATGATGAACTCATAGTTTTGTGAGCCAATGCGCTTGAACGCTTGAGTGAGGTCAAGAGTGGCAATGAAACCAACCACAGAGGTGTCCTTTACAAGTGCAATAAACTCGTTGCCCAAGGTGGGGAGGATGTTTTTCATGGCTTGAGGGATGACCACTCTGACCATTGTGGTGCCATAGCTGAGGCCAAGAGCTCTGCCCGCCTCAAACTGACCTCTGTCAATGGATTGAATGCCACCACGCATGATCTCTGCCACGTATGCTCCGCTGTTCATGCCAAAGGTGACCACGGCCACCACAAGAGAGTCTATGCGCAGACCTATTGCGGGAAAAAGGATGTAATAGAAAATGAGCAACTGCACGACAATAGGTGTACCTCTGAAAACCGTGACGTAGACGTCGCCAAAAAAGCCCACCACTCTTGCCACCTTGTTTTCGCGAGGCATAACCTTGATGACTGCAATAATCGTGCCAATCAAAATGCCGATTGCAAGCCCGAGGACTGCAATCAGCACCGTATTTTTTAAACCTGTAAGAACGGTTTCTATGCCGTCATATTCAATGAATGAGCGGACAAAAACCTGCCATTTTGCCTGCATAATAACCCGTTAGATGTTCACTTTTTTGAGAATTGCTTTTGCGGGATCCTTGTCAACCACAACAAAATCAATGACGCCGTTGATCATGTCGGTCACAGCAAATGCTGCGCTTTCGTAGGAGTTCATTTGGATGTTGTCAAAGCCGTCAAATCCAAAGTCCTCGCTTCCGCTGATGTAGTAGAACCCTGTTGTTCCAGATTGTGCGCCTGCCTTTTTGCCCACAAGTGATTTGAGCACCTCTTCAACTTGCTCCTTGGTGGTGCAATTGTCAAAAGTGGTGTCGTCTGCTCTAACAATTATCATTTGTGTGGTGCCATAGTAGGGCTTTGAAAAGGTGACTGTTTCTGCTCTGTCATTGCTGATGGTGAGTCCTGCCATGCCAATGTGGCAGATGCCTTGCTCAACAGAAGTGACCACTGCGTCAAAGTCCATATCCTTGATGACAAGGGTTTTGCCAAGGTACTTGGCAAGAAGTGATGCAATCTCCATGTCAATGCCACAGATGTTGTTGCCGTTTTTGTACTCAAAGGGCTCAAAATCTGTGTTGGTTGCAACAATGAGGGGATTGGCAATGCCCACTTCGCTGGTTGCCACGTTGGCGCCAATGCCTGTGATTGAGGAGTAGCTGGCATTTTTGGTGCTGTCATACTTCTCGTACAAAGTGTCAAGAGTGCCGTCATTGGCAATTTGGCTGAGGAATGCGTTGACCTGACCAAGCAAATCCTCGTTGTTTTTGTCCACGCAATATCCATATTGCTCGCCGGTGAGCTCTACACTCACCAACTTTATTTTGTCACCGCCCTTATCACATCCTGCAAAAGCACAAAGGGTGCCTACAAGGAGTGCAACGACTGCTATTACTGCAAAGAGTTTTTTCATAATATATCTCCATTGATTTGTTTGAGCCCACACATAATATCAATTTGTCAACAAAAAGGCAAACGTTTGTGCATAAAATCCGCAATTTTGTTATAAATTTTGTCATTTGTCAAGTTTTATGCAATATTACCCCGCTTTTTATGCAAATATACAAAAATAATACTGCATAATTTTGCATTTATGCGTTTTGTTGGCGGTTTTTTGCCCATCCTGAAAAAGTCAATGTTGCATTTATAATGCAAAATGCTATAATTGTTGTGGAGGTAAATTATGAACAAACAGATTGAATATACAACCCCCACCCCTCTCCTTGATGAAAATGGCAATCTTCTTGTCAAAGGTGGTTGGGCAAGAAACAACGTCTTTGAATACAAGAGAGATTTGTGCCGTCCTCGTTGGAGATTAAAGGAATGGGATTTCCATCAATTCCAAGACGGTGAGTACAAGGTGCTCATCAACTTCTTCAACATCACGGTGACAACCTCGGCTGCTGCATCCATCCGTGACATACGCACCGGCGAGTTGATTGCTTTCAAATGCATCAACACTCTGTTTACAAAAAATCGTTTTCTTCCTCCCGAAGTTGGCGACAAAACCAACAAACTGGTGTACGAAAACAAGGACATCAAGATGGTGTACGACACCAACGTTGAGGAGGGCTATCGCAGAGTCACCTTTGAAAGTGTATTAAAGGGCAAGCCCCTTGTGTTTGACTTCACAGAGGAGATCCCCAAGGGGCACGAAAACATCACCATCGTCACCCCTTTCAAAAAGCATCCAAACCAGTTTTTCCTCACCACAAAACAAAACTGTATGCCCGCAGAAGGCACAGTCACATATGGAGATAGAGTCATCACATTCACAAAGGATAACACCTTTGGTGTTATGGACTGGGGTCGTGGAGTGTGGCCTCACAACTGTGAGTGGTATTGGGGCAACGGCTCAACATATCTATACGACAAGGACGGCAACCGTCACACCTTTGGTTTTGAAATCACTTGGCTCATAGGGGACGACTCCAACGCCACCGAAACTTGCCTGTTCTATGACGGCAAGGCCCACAAAATCGGCAGAGTTGACGTAAAGGAATTCCCCGGCAAAAAGGGCTGGCTCAAGCCATGGGAGTTTGTCAGTGAGGACGGACGCTTCAATCTGACCCTTACACCCTTCTATGATGACGTCAGCGGCTTTGTCATAAAAAAACTTGCAGGCACAAAGTGCCATCAAGCCCACGGCTATTTCAACGGAACGGTCACCCTTGACGATGGCACCGTCCTTGAAATCAAAGATATGTACGCCTATTGCGAGTATGTTGTCAACGCTTGGTAGCCAATAAAACCCTGCTCCAATTTGTATATATAGTAGGATACTATTCAAGGAGAAGTGCTATGAAAAAAACTGCAGGGGTGCTTTTGACGCTCATTATGCTTTTGACCGCTGCTTTGGTCTTTTTTGCATGTGACAAAACCCCCGAATTTGCGCCCAACGGCATTTGCATCAGCGAAAATTTCATCTTCTTCCCCGAGGAGAGCAACAACCTGCACAACGCAAAGCTGAGGACGGCCTTTGAAAAGTTTTATAATGAAGACAAACAACCTTACGATCTTTACAGCTTTGACATAAATTCAAGCTATGAAATACACAACTACGTAGGCGAAAAAATAAGCAAAAAACACCACATAGATATCTTTGAGGTTCGCCAAGAGTCCTACTCTTATTTCTTTTTGTCATACAAGGACAAGGTCCTGCTCCTTGATGGCGGAAACGCTGAAAAGTGCAGATTTTATCTCACCAATTTTGCCATCACAGATATTGACAACGATGGCTACATTGAAATTTTGACGTCTGTGTCGTGCATCAGAAAAAGCGGATATTACGACAAGGAGAATAGTTCTGTTGTGCACGTTTACGACAGTAAAACAGACTATACGCTTTCTCTTAACAACCACGACTTTCCTACTTTTTTCAAGGAAGATGAAAATGGCGTGGTGACCATTTACAACGCCATATATCAGCCCCGATTCTTTGATGACGTTGAAGGTGGCATATATGATCCTTTGTCTTTCTACTATATAGACACGAAGGAATACAGCGACTACGTGGTTTTTAAATCCCCAAAATTGAACACCATAAATTTTGATTTTAAGCAACGGTCTTTTGAGGCGTCATGCAACTTGTTCAATATCGTTGGCACCGTAAACGTCATTGAGGACAAATTCCCCTATTTGTTTAAGGACCAATTACAATATGATATCGCTTTTGAAGTTGAGTTTACCATGACCTATTTGGGAGAACCATTCAGTTACGTTGTCGCAAGCAACCTTCCAATTAGACCGTCTGCCAAGTTTGTTTCGGATGACAAAATTATCTCCCCCAATATGATAAGTGGCAGATGGTGGTATCCCCCCACAAAACACGAAGTGGTCACGGGACAGGAAACAGTCGTCAAAAGCAATTTCCTTTGTGTCTATGAATATCTAAATGCCGTTGGCACCTATGACCTTGTCATCTCATACGACGTGGATTACGACGGCAGATTATCCGAGGACTTCCCAGATGTTGCTCCTGTCAGTGTCCACGATCAAATTGTCATTGAAGACTTTTTGACAATAACAGCATAAGTCAAACTTTTCACAAAAAAGCCCACTCGGTTGAGTGGGTTTTTTGTTGATTGATGTGGTTGGATGTTAGATTCTGCTTTCAATGTACTTGACCACATCTCCGATGGTGACAAGGTCACTGACGTCACTGTCATCAACTTCAAAGCCGTATTTGCTTTCAACTGCCATGAGCATTTCAACCATGTCAAGACTGTCACAGCTGAGGTCCTTGATGATGTCGGTGTCCATGGTGATTTCATCAGGGTTGATGCCCATTTGATCAACGATGATTGCCTTCAATTCTTCAAAAATTGTCATATTATTCTCCTTGTGCCATTTGGCTTTTTATTTTTATTTGATTGGTCAGTCCGTCAAAACTCGCTGACTGCCTTTGGGTCTATTTGGAAGGCCCTAATGTTTTGTTCGGGTGCGCACACGCATGCGTGATAGTCCCAAAAGTCAAAGTGCTCAAAGTGAGCCGTGTCCGGAATGGGCTTCCGCAGGACAGCGATGCCCTCTCCCGTCAGTTTGCCATAGCTTTCTCGCTCTGTCCACTTTTCAAAAAACTCATCATCGTCCTCTGCATCAATAAACGTAAACTTTGTTCTGTCAATGGGACGGATTTTTTCAACGTCAACACCAATCTCCGTGTGAGAAAATCCAAGGACCACAACGCCGTGAGAATGAGATAAATTGAAGTGCACTCCCTCTACGTCAAGACGTGGCTTTGACTTGCCCTCACGGATGACGTCTGCCTTTTCGGGCAGGTTGTCATGGAGATGTCCACAAAGGTCACGATAGTTTGAATAGCCAAAGCGGATGAATTTGTCAGAGTCAACCTCGCCCTTTACAACAAACAGAATCATTATCTTTCCAACCTTATGAGTGCGCCAACTTTGATGACGGATGCAAGGTCGCTGACAAGGGCAAGGACACCTTGCACAACGCTTTCCTTTGCAGTTGACGTGATGATGATGAGGTCATCATCCTTGGTCAAGGTTTTGACAACCTCAACCCCTGCTTTTGCAAAGGCGCTGACAACCTTTTGGCTGGCTGAGGCAAGGTCAGAGGTTTCAACACGGACGTAGTACTCGGTGCTGAAATCGGTTGCAAAAGTGCTGTGGTCAACCTCCTCGTCTTGCTCCCAATAGAAACGGCGATGGGTGTCTTGCTTTGACGCAAACACTATGTCGCTGACAATGGCACTGCCGGTGGGAAGTGAGCCGGCTCCTCTGCCGTAAAGCATGACGTCATCCACGTTGTCACCATGGACAAACACAGCGTTGAATGAGCCCTTTACGCCAGAAAGAGGGTGTTCTGTGGGCAAAAACGCAGGATGAACTCTTGCTTCGGTCATTTTGCCGTCGTTTTTGGAGATGGCAAGAAGCTTCAAGGTGTAGCCAAGTTCCTTTCCAATGGCAATGTCCTTTACGCTTATGTTTGAGATGCCCTCACGATAAATCTTGCTGATGGGCACTCTCTTTTTGTAAGCAAGTGAGGACAAAATGCTGTTTTTGTAATGGAGTCAAAGCCGTCTACGTCTGCCGTGGGGTTTGCCTCTGCATAGCCAAGTTCCTGTGCAGATTTGAGGCAGGTGGCATAGTCCACGCCCTCATCGCTCATGCGGGACAAAATGTAGTTGGTTGTGCCGTTGACAATGCCTTTGAGGGATGTGATGTGATTGCCCTGCATGGCGTCTGTCAAGGTGCGGATGATGGGCACTCCGCCCACACATGAGGCCTCAAAGTAAAGGCCTGCTCCCCTTGTTGCCCCTGCTCTTTCAAGGTCAACCCAGCTCTTTGAAAACATCTCCTTGTTGGCTGTGACAATGCTCTTGCCTGCTTCAAGGGCTTTGATGAGGAAGGTCCTTGCGGGCTCCACTCCTCCAAAGAACTCTGCCACAACGTGAATGTCGGGGTTGGACAGGATTTCATCAATGTCCTTTGCGATGATTGCCTCATCAATGCCAAGCTCCTTGCAACGATCAAGGTTGCGTTCAAGGACTGCCTTGACCTCAATGTCAACGCCGTCATTGGCTTTGATATATTCTCTCTTGGTGGTGAGGATCTCGTAGGTGCCTCCACCCACAACTCCAAGTCCTAAAAGTGCTACGCCGATTTTTTTCATAGTTACAATTCCTTTGTGCAAACGATGTCAATCTCTGTTGAGATGATAGATGTAGTTGAGTCCTTTGAGTGCAAGTGCTCTGTCTGTGACGTCAACGATGTTTGGTTCAATCTCTGATATAAGTGCGCTAAGTCCGCCGGTGGCAACAACTTTTGCGTCCTTCATTTCGGGCAATGCTTTGAAGCGATCAACCATATACTTGACAAGACCTGCATATCCAATGATGATGCCAGATTGCATTGCACTGCGGGTGTCTTTGCCAACTACGCAAGAAGGAGCAACAAGTTCTATGTGTGGGAGCTTGGCTGTTTTTGCCACAAGGGCCTCTGCCCCTGTCTTGATGCCGGGAGCAATGGCTCCGCCAAAAAATCTGCCGTCCTTGTCCACAAGGTTGAAGGTGGTGGCTGTGCCAAAGTCTATGGTGATCAAGGGCCCACCGTACAAGTGATATGCCGATGCCATGCCCACAATTCTGTCTGCGCCAAGGCCGTTGGGAGTGTCGTAATCAACCGTGATGCCTGTTTGAGTGGTGTGTGAAACAACCAAGGGCTTTTGGCCAAAAAGATACTCACACATATGCTCCATGGTGTAGTTGAGGGCGGGCACAACTGATGACATAACAATCCCTGTCACGTCCTTGGGTGTGGTGCCTGCTTGCTTCAAAAGCTCCCCTACGATTGTGCCGTACTCGTCAGCGGTGCACTTGCGCTCTGTTGACACACGTCTTGTTGCCAAAATTTCATCGCCTTTGAAAGCGCCAAACTTGATATTTGTATTGCCGATGTCAATGGTCAAAATCATTTTGCGTTCTGTCCTTTTTGGTTGCTAAATATTATTATACCAAAAACACGGATTAATCGCAAGAAATATTTTGATTTGACTTTATCAAAGTCAAGAGCGCAAAAAATCAATTTGAAAAAGCAATAAATCCCGTCACCAACAAACAATAGAAGTTGAACACAAATATGGGCAGGTAATATAAAGCAAGCAACCTATCCTTAAAAAGAAATCTGAGTTGAAGCACGGTGGAAAACACAAACGTCAACAGTATAAAAATAAATCCGACATAGACGCTTTTGAGTGTAAAAAACGTGTGGTTGAACAAAATTGAAGCAAGTCCAATCACTCCCAAAAACACCATTGAGGGCAACAAATGCTTGCCTGTGACAAGCCGTGATGTGACCACAACGTGCAGAAAATACACCACGGACACAAAGGCAGTAAAAACATGGCCATCCACAGCAAACGATGGTTTAGACAGCGTATTGTACCAGTTTAAGTCCAGTTTGAGTGAAAACGAGCAAAACCACGCCACCACCAAAACAAGAAACAATCCCACCACTATGCCTATGAGCTTTTTGATGTAGTCCACGGCATATTGTATTCATATGCCAGCAATAATAGCACGAACACAAAAACTTGCTGTTGCGTAGAGTAAAGTAGAAACCAAATAAGGAGGACTACATAATGAACTTTTTTGCAAACGGTGGAACAAACTGCGGATGTGGTTGCAACGACTACATCCTCATCCTTCTCTTGGTGTGTTGCTGTGGTTGCAATATCTGCGATATTCTGCCCTGGCTCCTCATCATGAACTGCTGTGACGGCCACGGAATTGGCTGTTGCAAGTAAGACCTCAACCGAGGCAAACAAAAAAAAAGCACTCCAATCGGAGTGCTTTTTTTGTTGTGCAAGTGCGATATGATGCGTTTTGTAAAAACGAAGTATTTAGATGCAGAGTGCGAAAAAGCGCGTTGTGTAAAAACGTGATATTGAGATGTATGACGCGAAAAGCCATGATATTCTCGTTTGTGTGCAAGCACGGCTGTTGCGAAGCTACGAACGCGAGGCGCAGGGCTCCGAGAAAGGGAGCGCCGTAAGGAACGGAAGAGCGTATTGCTACGGCAGAGCCGTCAATCGCGTCGCACCAGACGAGAGTGCGAAGTTGCAGGCGGTGGCTTGCCACACCAAGTCGCCGTAGCAACAAGCGGAATAAGTAGGCAACGATACTTAACGTGCGAGAGCCGTAAGGAGAGAAACGACGGAATAGCGATTGTTACGAAGTCAATCGCGTCGCGTTGCCCTGCCCGTTGGGCTTTGGCGGAACGCCAAAAGGGGGAAACACGTGAGGAAGGGGGAATTTTTACTTAAAATAATGGTGCTTTCTAAATTAAAAGCCCACTCAAAGAGTGGGCTTGTTATTCGCTCAATAGTGAAAATTGTGTTTGCCCATCACTTAAATAGGAACGTGTAAAAACGCGATATTGAGATGTATGACGCGAAAAGCCCCTTATAAACCGACCGACGTGTACTTGGCGTACATAAGGGTGGGATATAAGGGGCTTGACAAAGTCAGACGCTCAATAGCGCGTTTTTAATATGCCATTTCGTTTGTAAAATACTCCACCAAGTTTTCAATGGGCATTCTGATTTGTGCCATTGTGTCACGTTCACGGACGGTGACGGTGTTGTCCTCAAGGGTGTCAAAGTCAATGGTCACGCAGAAAGGTGTGCCAATTTCATCTTGACGGCGATATCTCTTGCCAATTGATCCGCTTCCGTCAAAGTCACATGCAAAGTGCTTGGTGAGGGTGTGATAGAGCTCCTCTGCTTTTTCGTTGAGTTGCTTTTGGAGAGGAAGCACTGCCACCTTGATGGGTGCGATTGCGGGATGGAAATGCATGACAACACGGGTGTCGTTTTCGCCAACAACTTCCTCATCATATGCGTTGCAAAGGAGTGCAAGCACCATACGTTCAACACCAAGGGAGGGCTCAATGACGTAGGGCACGTACTTCTCGTTGGTGACGGGGTCAATATAGCTGAGGTCCTTGCCCGCTGTGTTGATGTGTTGAGTGAGGTCGTAGTCTGTTCTGTCTGCGATGCCCCAAAGCTCGCCCCAGCCAAAGGGGAACAAAAACTCAAAGTCGGTGGTTGCCTTTGAATAGAAGCAAAGCTCATCAGGATCGTGGTCACGAAGCTTCAAGTTTTCGGGCTTGATGCCAATGCCAAGAAGCCAATTGTGGCAATATGTGCGCCAATAGTCAAACCATTCAAGGTCGGTGCCGGGCTTGCAGAAGAACTCAAGCTCCATTTGTTCAAACTCTCTCACACGGAAGATGAAGTTGCCGGGTGTGATTTCGTTGCGGAATGACTTGCCAATTTGACCAATGCCAAAAGGAACTTTCTTTCTTGTGGTGCGTTGGACGTTTTTGAAGTTGACAAAGATGCCTTGTGCTGTTTCGGGGCGGAGATAGACGGTGTTGACACTGTCCTCTGTGACACCTTGGAAAGTCTTGAACATAAGGTTGAACTTTCTGATGCCTGTAAAATCGCTCTTTCCGCAGACGGGGCATGTGAGGGCGTGCTCTGTGACGTATGCTTCAAGTTGCTCGTTTGACCAACCGGCAATGTTCTCCTCCACCCCTTTCTTTTTCATATAATCCTCAATGAGATTGTCTGCACGGTGGCGTGAGTGACAATTTTTGCAGTCCATAAGAGGATCTGAAAAACCGCCAAGGTGACCAGATGCGTGCCAAACTTGAGGGTTCATCAAGATTGCGCAGTCAAGACCCACGTTGTAGGGGCTTTCGGTGACAAATTTCTTCCACCATGCTGACTTGACGTTGTTTTTGAGTTGGACACCAAGAGGGCCGTAATCCCAAGTGTTTGCAAGACCGCCGTAGATTTCACTTCCGGGAAAAACAAAACCGCGGTTTTTGCAGAGGGCAACAAGTTTGTCCATTGTAAGTTTTGCCATAAACACCTTCTTTTGTGCGCCTGTGCGCACACAATAATTTACTAATATAGAATAATAAAATGTAAAACCCACTTTGTCAAGTTATCGCGTGCAGTTGCATATATTCAACTATGAAAGTTGCTCTCAAAGTGTGTTTTTTGTTTATTGGCACCTCAATAGGCGCAGGGTTCAGCAGTGGCAGAGAGATTGCCCTTTTCTTTGGAGGAATGTCCCCTTGGTGCGTGGCATTGTCCGGAGTGTTTATTGCCCTCATCTGCGGGCTGTTTTTGGTGGGCGGAAAATATGATCTCATACCCTCTGGCATTGCAGTCAAGGTGGCAACTTTCATTGCGGGAGCAGTGTCACTTGTGAGCATGCTGGCAGGGGGAGAAAAGATTATGTTTGACCTGACGGGCGTGCATCTGCTTGGCCTTGTTATGATGCTTGTTGGAGGGGTTGTTGTCACTTTAGGCATTGAAAAAATCAAGTGGGCAAACACCGTGCTTATACCCCTGCTCATCCTGTTGATGATTGTCATATTCATCCGCCTTGACGCACCAATATACAGCGGAAAATGGTCAATGACAAAGCCCGTGCACTATGCAGGACTTGACGTGCTCCTTGCCGGGATGCTCCTGTCAAGAGAGGGCAAAAAGCTCAGCGGAAAACAGATTGGATTGACTGTTGTTGCCATTGGCGTGTTTATGTTTGTAATTCTATTTGTTCTCCAAAACGTAGTTTTATCTGACAAAACAAGCGCATCAATGCCCGTTCTTGCAGTTTCAAAGGAAGTTGGCCTCACTATTGCCAGCGGTGTGTTGATTGCCTCTGCCATCTTCACAACCATGATTGGTGCTCTTGAAACGGTGACAATATACGTGACCGACGTGCTGTCAAAAAGCAAAAAGTTGCACCCTCTTGCAAGCCCCAAAAACAAGAGCTTTGTTGTCCTTGCGTGCCTAATGATTTTCTATCCAATATCCTTCCTCGGCTTTGAAAAGATCGTGGACACGTGCTACCCTTTTGTCAGCGCTTGTGGCATTGTTTTGACGGTGTACTTGCTTGCCAAAGCCCTGTCCTTTTGCATAAAAAAACGCCGTGCCACAATGGGTGCACGGCGCAAAAACAGATGTGTTGAATCTACAAATCAATGATGGTCATGGTGACAATGATCGTGGTCACACTCACAATGGTCATGGTCACACTCATCATCGCAGTCGCACTGATCACAATCGCATTCGTCCTCCCTTTCATCGTCCTCTCTTTCGGGATTCAAGATGTTTTCAAAGGGCGAACGGCGTGACTCGTCATCGGGCTCGTCAAGGCCTTTCAAGTAGCGATAAAACTCATCATCTTGATAGTTGCTCTCTTTGTCCTCAAAATAGCCACCAAGCTCCTCAACGGCGTTTCTGATCTCCATATACTCGTTGTAGTTGAGCTCCCCAGAGTCTGCAAATGATTTGAGCACTTCAATGGCAGATTCATCGCCGTACTTGCCAAGCAAGCGAGCGTAAAGAGCCACGTCCTCTCCACGATAGAGGCAACTGACAAGCCCCATATACACCCCTTTGTGACCGGGATATTCGCTCAAAATCTCAATGAGCATATCAGCGGTTTCCCCTTGGCTTGCATAAAACTTTTCAAGCATGACGTCAACCAGCTCCTCGCAATCCTCTTGCAGATATTCATAGGCCTCAAGGCGAACTGAATAGTCAACGCTCTCATCTATGAGAGTTGCCAACATCTTTTCCATTTCTTGCTTAGATTTCATCTTCTTCATCTCCAAAAACGGTTTTGTCGTATTTTTTGAAAGTGCGCTCATCAAGGTCGTAGCGCAATATGCTGTCAATGACAGGATTTTCGTCATCGTAATAGACGTGGGCAAGAAGCACTCCGGTCAAAGTTTGAGGGCTACGGAATCGGGTGGCCTTTTCAACCTTTCTGCTTCTGTAAATGGGCTTGCCGTCATATCCAAGACGGACAAATCCGTCCACTATGTCACGAAGTCTTTCAAGATAGGTGTTGGCGTCCTCATCTGTGAAGATGATGTCGCAAACCCCATATCCAACCGCCTCTTTTAGCACCTTGGGCAATGCGTAAAATGCCTCGGGCAAGGTCAAGGACACGTCCTTGAATCTGTCCTGCGTCACCACGCTGAAATCAAGATGATGCCCTCCGTCAAGGAGATAGGCAAGGACTGCAGACATGGTGTCAAAGGACATGCCCGGACGGATGAGAACTTCTCTATAAAAGCTTTCAACCCATTTTGCAGATGAATAGGACAATCTGTCAAGAAGCAGAGCTATCACCTTTTCATTGCCGTCCAAGAAAGCCCAGCGGATGAGCTTTGTGAGATGAGGATTGTTGTCAAGAGCATTGTCAAAGTCCTCTGTGGACAGCTTGGTGTACTCCTCCAACACCTTGTATCTTCTGAACCTCTCGGTGTGAGGCACCTTGAGGTTGGGCATGGTCATGGAATAGTCGGTTTCATCGGGGTTTTGGGCGTACAGGTCAAGGAAATAATCGCTGGGGGCGTACTCTCCATATATGTTGTTGACCGCGTTCATAACCTTCACGGCCTCGTCCTTTTGCCCCACGTTGTAAAGGGCTTGAGATAGCCAAATCAACCCGTTGGGTTGATAGGGTATAAACTTCAACGCCTTCCTTGTGTACACAATGATTTGAGAGTGCATGTTGAGGTTGACAAGCAAGGGCAATATGATGAGGATCTCTTCAAGACGATTGTAGTCTGTTTGAAGAAGCTCCTCAACCACCTCGTAGGCCTCGGCTGTCCTCTCCTCAAGCATCAGAGCTGTGGCAAGAGTGCTTTTGACTCCAAGACTGCCTCCCTTTTCAAGCATACGGCGTGCCTCTTCTATGACTCTGTCAATGTCGTTTTTCATCATATAGGACACAAGTATGATGTGGTTGGCTGCGTCAATTGACGGGCTTGACTTGTCCACCTTTTCGGCAAGAGCAACTGCTCTGTCAAAATCACGTTCTTGAATGAGGGCATAGGCACGCTCAATCAATCCTTCGTAATACTCCTCTGCTGTCTTTGACACCAGATGAAAGGGGTTTTTGCCTTGGGGATCTTTGGCAGTGTCCAGAACGGACGGGTCAAAGTCATCTCCGAAATAGCGCATATAATACGCCACCACTTCAAGATTGCCAAGCTCCAAAAAGTTGCCTGCAAGTCTATAAAAAATGCGATCTTCCTGCTCAGGTGTGGGATTTGACACCAAAGCACGATAAAAGACCGCATTTGAAATTTGATGTGCGCCAAGATCGGCGTAAATTGAGGCAAGTTTAACTTGCGCTTCTACAAAAGAATCGTCTATGGCAAGGGCTTTATTGAGATAATTGACTGCTCCTTCCGTTTCACCGTTTGACAGTTTTCTTTCTGCAAGGGACAACAATTCATCTTTGGAAAGGGCCAGCTTTATGACGTTTGCCATTATTTCTTCTTTTTCTTTTTGGGGTTTTGATATGCTTGTTTTTGTTTGTTTGCTTGCTTGGGTGCACTGCTTGCCTTGTTTGTTTTGCGCACTTCTGCAAGATATTTTTTGTCAAAATATGCCTTCAAGGATTTGAGCTTGATCATGCCTCTGTCTGCCATTGCAATCCAGCCCAAAGCGAGAAGAACGTAGCCGGCCCCCACCATGACAAGATAGGTGATGATTGATGCCATTGTTCCCATTGCAAAGCCCACGATAGGCACCAAGGTGACCGCACCTGTGATGGGCACAAACACCAAGTTGTTGGCAATAAGACAAATTGCGTTTTTGAAGGTTTGACCAAAGGTCAAGTTGTGAGTGACCGTCAGGCCCATCATTGCAAAGCAAACCAAAATTATGGGGAATCCAACAATTGCAGGGATGATAACCGCAATATAGTCCCCTGCGGTTGCTTGACCAATCTCTTTGAGTGAAAAGAGTTGCAACATTGCACTGCCCACGCCAAGAAGAATGAGGGTGACAATGGTGCCAAGGATCATATACTTCCACCAATGCTTTTTGAAGCCAATGAAATAGGTCTTGATGTTTTGCTTGTAAACGTCTTGATAGTACGCTCTCTTTGCTGCATAGAACAATCCAGAAGCAAAGGGGGTCATGATGATCATTGCCCCTGCCACCACCAAAAGAACGTATTGGAACACTTGGCCGTAAAGGACGCTCACGCTTTGGCTGATGCTGTCAAGTCCGCCGGGGAAACCCACGCCAATGCCCGACATAAAGTTGTACGTGCCACCAAGGAAGTGCTTTTCAATGAGTTCTCTGCCAAGAATCAAACCAACGATGAAAAGTACTGATGAAAGCAAAAACCAGATTGCCGTCTTGAAAAGGTTGGAGTACTCGCCTTTGAAAACTGCAAATGCTCTCTTGAAATATGCATCGGGATATTCCTTCTTTTCAATCTTTTCGGTCATGCCTGCCACAACCACTTTTGCTTGTTCTACAGGTTCTACAACCACTTCTGCATCTGTGAAGAGGTTTGAAAGAAGAAATTTGGGTTCTCTTTGTAATCTTTGATTGTTGTTTTGTTGAGTTGCCATAGTAGCTCCTAATGATAGATAAAAGCATTTTACACCAAAAACCCGCAAATATCAATTGAATACACAAAAATATCCCTTTTATAATACAATAAATTATAAAACTAAAATATATTCTGCGTTTTTGCCCCAACAAATTGACTTTTTGAGGGGTTGCGAGTATATTTTTTCTATATAAGGAGAGCTGAATTTTATGAAAAAATTCAATATCGCCGTAATTGGCGCAACAGGTATGGTGGGACGCAAGTTCCTTGAAGTGTTGGCAGAAAGAAACCTGCCTGTTTCAAACTACTATCTGTTTGCTTCGGCAAGAAGCGCAGGCAAACAACTTGATTTCATGGGCAAGCCCCACACAATCATTGAACTAAACAGCCAAAATATTAAAGCCCTTGAAGGCAAAATTGACTATGCATTGTTTTCTGCAGGGGGACAAATCTCAAAGGAGTACGCACCTCAATTTGTAGAAATTGGAGCAACCGTGGTGGACAACTCGTCAGAGTGGCGCATGCACCCTGACGTCCCCCTTGTAGTGCCCGAGGTCAATCCCGAGGACGTGAAGTGGCACAAAGGCATCATCGCCAACCCCAACTGCTCCACCATTCAAGCCGTGGTTGCCCTGAAGCCCCTCCACGACAAATACGGCATCAAGCGTGTGGTGTACTCCACCTATCAAGCTGTGTCTGGCGCTGGAGTTGCCGGCTACAACGATCTAAAAAACGGAGTGGAAGGTCAAGCACCTCAAAAGTTTCCCTATCCCATCGCATACAACATGCTCCCTCACATTGACGTTTTTCTTGAAAACGGCTACACCAAAGAGGAGTGGAAGATGATTGCCGAAACAAGAAAAATCTTCCACAAAGATGATATGCGCGTCACGGCAACCACCGTTCGTGTGCCCGTTTTCCACGGACATAGCGAGTCCATCAACGTGGAATTTGACACCCCCTGCACGAGAGAGGGCGTCCTTGAAGCATTGTCATCCTTTGAAGGACTTGTCCTTCAAGACGACCCTGCAAACAACCTCTACCCCATGCCCATCTACGCCGAAAATCACGATGAAGTCTTTGTTGGACGTGTCCGCATTGATGAAAGCGTTGACAGCGGTGTCAACCTTTGGGTTGTGGCAGACAACATCAGAAAAGGCGCTGCAACAAACGCAGTGCAAATTGTAGAACTTCTCATCAAAGACGCATTGGAGGCGTAATATGTTCAAAGGTACCGCAACAGCACTCATCACTCCATTTTCAGACACAGGCGTTGACTTTGAAGCCCTTGACAAACTCCTTGACAGTCAAGTTGACGGCGGTGTAAACGCTCTTGTCATACTTGGCACCACGGGAGAGCCCGCAACCATGACCAAAGAGGAAAAAGTGGCTGTGGTAAAGTTTGTTGTCAGCAAACTCAAAGGCAAACTGCCCATCATTGTTGGCGCAGGAGCCAACTCAACTGCCGATGCCATTGACAATGCCAAGCTCTACACCTCTCTCGGTGCAGACGGATTGCTGGTTGTCACACCCTACTACAACAAGTGCACACAAGGTGGTCTTGTTGCTCACTACACTGCTGTTGCAGAGGCAACTCATTTGCCCATCATCTGCTACAACGTGCCCGGTCGCACAGGGGTCAATATGCTCCCCGCCACCTTTGCAAAGTTGGTTGACCAAGTGGACAACATCGTTGCAATCAAGGAGGCCAGCGGAAATATGGAACAAATTGAGGAGTGCATCCGCTTGACCGTAGGCAAGGCAGACGTCATCAGCGGTGACGACGGGCTCACGGTGCCCGTCATGCTCATGGGTGGCACAGGGGTCATCTCTGTTGCAAGCAACCTTGCTCCCGCCTACGTGTCAACAATGACGTCACACGCCCTCAACGGCAATGTGAAAGAGGCGTCATCAATGCAACTGAAAATGCTTCCTTTTGTGAAAGCACTCTTTTCAGAGGTCAACCCCATCCCCGCAAAAAAAGGCGCAGAGCTCCTTGGACTTTGCAACGGAAAGCTCCGCTTGCCCCTCACCGAAATGACAGAGGACAACGCAAAAGTGCTTGAATCACTTTTGAAGGAATTTGTATGATTAAAATTGCTCTTTCAGGCGCGGGCGGACGCATGGGCCGAACCGTGTATAAATCATTGACTCTCAACAACCAGTTTGAAATTGTCTTTGGGGTTGATCCATATCCCACAGAGGATCTTCCTTTTCCTGTATATCAATCCTTTGACCACTGCCCTCTGGGCGCAGACGTAATCCTTGACTTTTCATCTGCCTCTGCCCTTGACGGCATCCTTGACTACGCTGTGAAAACCGGCACAAAATGCGTCCTTGCCACAACGGGATACACCGATGAACAATTGAAGCGCATAAGATATGCATCAAAGCAAGTGGCCGTGTTCCACTCTGCCAATATGTCATTGGGCATCAACCTCCTTGCCAATCTTTCAAAAGAAGCAATGAAGTTTCTTGGTGACAACTACGACGTGGAGATTGTTGAAACCCATCACAACAAAAAATTAGACTCTCCCAGTGGCACCGCTCTCACTCTTGCAAATGCCATCAACAGCGTAAGAGAAAATGAGCTCACCCACAGGTACGGCAGACATGAAAGTGCCAAGCGCAGAGAGAAAAACGAGATTGGCATCCACGCCATCCGTGGTGGCACCGTGGTTGGAAAACATGACGTAATGTTTCTTGGAGCAGGGGAGCAAGTCAAGCTGTCACACGAGGCAGAAAGCAAAGAGGTTTTTGTCCGTGGCGCCCTCCGTGCAATCAGCTTCCTCACCACAAAGCAAACTGGATTGTATGATATGAATTCAATCTTGGGAAGCTACTATGCAGTCACGTCAGTCACATCCGAAAAGGACGTGTCCGTGCTGTACTTCCCCACCATCAAGGCCGAGGATTTCATTGCAATACTTCGTGGCATAAAGGACCAAGACATCAATCTTGACATGATTTCACAAAGCGTAAATTTGGACGGAACGTTGGCTGTGTCCTTCTCACTCAGCGACAACGATCTGGCAAGAGCGGAAGCCATTGCCGGCGACATACATCACACATCAGTTGTGGGCAAAGCCAAGCTTACAGCAGAGGGCGCAGGCATGGAACATACAAGCGGTGTTGCCCTTGACGTGCTGTCAATCTTGAAGGGTCTTGGCGCCGTTGTCCACGCAATCACAACAAGCGAAACAAAGATTTCTTGCTGTGTGGACATGGACAAGCTCTCACAAGCGGAAAACGCTCTCCGTCAATACTACAAAATCTAAAACCGTCAAAAGCAATGAAAAAAGCGCTCAAAACGAGCGCTTTTTTCGTTTTCCCCAATTTACTCTATGTTTGCGATCCATTCTAAAAAACGGATTTTTTTGTAATACTTTTTATTTTCCTATTTAATTTACACTTTCAAAAACATATTTTTTTGTTGTGCTATGCTGAAAAAATGATTTTTGCTTATTCTACAAAAAATTTCCGCTTGCGGTAATGCAAAAACTTTTCTGGCACTTCAAACTGGGCAATGAACACCGCCACAAACACCAGCAAGCATCCAACAAGCTCCTCTGTGGTGGCTTGCTCATTGAGTATGACTGCTCCTCCAAGGAGAGCGATGACAGACTCAAGACTCATGATGAGTGTTGCCGTTGATGAGTGCACTCTGCGCTGTCCTTCCACTTGCAAGGTGTAGGCAAGACCGCTTGAAAATACACCAACGTAAAGGAGGGGAATGATGGCTGATTCAAGAGCGGAGGGAGTGGGTGCTCCATTGGCAAGCATAAAGGGGACGCCAATGACTGCACTTGTGGCAAATTGCAAAAAAGTGAATTTGGTGGGGTCGGTGGTTTTGCAGTACACGTCAATGAACACGATGTGGAAGCCAAAGGTGACTGCGCTGAGGAGAAGGAGGCCGTCTCCCTCTTCAAGAGTGAAGTCATCTGTCACGCACATGATGATAAATCCAACAAGAGCAATGAGCACAGCAATGCCCTTGCTGAGAGACGTGCGACGTCTTGCAAGAATCCCCAAGATGGGCACCATGACAATGTAGAGCGTGGTGATGAATCCTGCCTTGCCTGCCGATGAAGTTGCCTCAATGCCCAGCTGTTGCACCAATGTTGACACAAACAAGATGACACCACATATGACACCGCCAATGATGGTGTCACGATTGAACTTTTGCACTTTGAGCCCTGCTCTCTTGCGGAAGACGTCTCCCAAAAGAACGGTGACGCCCAGCACAAAAGATGCAATGACAAACCTCAATGCGCTGAATGAGATGCTGTCAATGAACTCTGCACCTTGACGCTGTGCAACAAATGCAAAGCC
>JAFVYE010000094.1 GCA_017500745.1 Clostridia bacterium
AGCCCATAGCTCCTTGTAAAGAAGCTACGGGCTATATTGATTATTTTAGGTGAATTGTGATGCCGAAATACTCCGTATTAAAAAACAAAACGAACTCCGATTTCTCAAAGTTCGTTTTATTTCCTTTTGGCGGAGAAGGAGAGATTCGAACCCTCGAACCGCTTTTGACGGTTACACGATTTCCAGTCGTGCGCCCTCGACCAGACTAGGCGACTTCTCCAAACGTGTTGTGTTGATTGTTTCAACGCAAGTAATTATATATTATCAAATCAAAATTGACAAGCAAAATTTGACTTTTTTGTAAAATGTTGAACCAAATTTTCTTTTTTGCAGTATAAAATCAATTTGACCAAATTAGAATGCCTGTTTTTGCTCAAAATCGCATATTTTTGCCGTTGAATGTGCCGTTTTGTTTCCAAAAATTTCTTAATTTAATGTTAAAATTTTTGTGCAGACCTCTTGCGTATGATGGCGAAATATGTTATCATCTCAAAGAATAGTGCTATTTTTATATTTATAATATAAACACTTTATCACTTTGGTGTGCTAAAGTGTGGCACGGAGAGAGCGTAATATGATATTTGACATTCAAAAAGCAAGCGTACTCAAGCGTGTGTCAGCGTTCGTTTTGGACCTGATCCTTTTTGCCATCCTTGCGGTGGGCATCGCTGCACTCATCGGTCTTGCTTGCGACTATGACGGACATATTGAAAAGCTTGAAAATTACTTCACCTCTTACAAGGCAGAGTACGAGCTTAAATATGACGTTGATCTTGACATTTCTGAGAACGACTACAACCTCCTTTCTGCAGAAGAACAGCAGAAGTGGCAAGAGGCATACAATGCTTGCAACGAAGCTCTCAATGCCGACACTGGCGCAACTGCAACTTTCGTTCGTATCATCAGCTATACACTCCTCATGGTTTCATTGGGCATTTTGTTTTCCATGGCTGTGCTGGAGTTTGCATTCCCCCTTCTTTTCAAAAACGGCCAAACCATTGGCAAAAAAGTCTTTGGCATTGGCGTAATACATCAAAATGGTGTGCGTGTCAACGTCACAGCAATGTTTGTGCGCACCTTCCTTGGCAAATACACGGTGGAAACTATGGTCCCCGTGCTTTTGCTTTATATGATGTTTGCTCTTGGCACCGGAGTCATTTCACTTATCATCATCGGACTTCTCCTTGTTCTTCAAATTGGCATCTTTGTGTACACCAAAAATCTGCGCTGTCTTATCCACGACGTCTTTGCAAAAACCGTCTGCGTTGACTTGGCAAGCCAAATGGTGTTTGCTGACGTTGAGGAGATGAATGCTTTCAAGCGCAATGCCTATGCAGACTCCGCTCAGTCTGCATCTGACAACGGCATCTATGACACGGCAAACACCGTCACTCACACATTGGTTCAAATGGACAAACCCGAGGATAACAGTTCCGAGGACTCAAAAACCGAATAACTTGATTTGACATCAAATCGTTATTATACAGCAGAAAAATATTATAAAGGAATTTAGGATATGAAAGTTGTACTTGAAAATTTGACCAAAGTATTTCCCAGCAGAAACAAAAAAGTAGGCGGGGAAGTCACAGCAGTCAACGATTTCACTTTTGAAATCCCCGACGGCAAACTCATCGGCCTTCTCGGACCTTCCGGTTGCGGTAAATCAACCACACTCTATATGATCAGTGGTCTCCAAAAGCCCACCTCCGGCAAGATCTATTTTGGCGAAGATGACATCACGGCTTTGTCACCCGAAAACAGAGGTGTCGGTCTTGTGTTCCAAAACTATGCACTTTATCCTCATATGACCGTCAAACAAAACATTTTGTTCCCCCTCCAAAACCTCAAGGGCGAGGACAAACTCTCAAAGGATGAAATGCTCAAGAGAGCATATGATGCAGCAAAGCTCGTTCAAATTGATGAACTCATGGATCGCAAGCCCAGCGAACTCTCCGGTGGTCAACAACAACGTGTTGCAATCGCTCGTGCACTTGTCAAAATGCCCAGAGTACTCCTCCTTGACGAACCTCTCTCAAACCTTGACGCTCGTTTGAGACTTCAAACTCGTGAGGAAATCAGAAGAATCCAAAGAGAAACTCAAATCACAACAATCTTTGTCACACACGACCAAGAAGAAGCAATGAGCATCTCTGACATGATCGTTGTCATGAAGCTGGGTGTCCTCCAACAAATCGGCGCACCTCAAGACGTCTATGACAGCCCCGAAAACTTGTTTGTTGCAAAGTTCCTCGGCACACCTCCCATCAACGTGTTTGACGGCGAAGTCCGTGACGGCAAGGTCTACATTGGCAAGGATGCAATCCTTGATGCTCCCGGTGTCCCCGATCAATACGTTTTCGTTGGCGTTCGTCCCGAAGGATTTGAGCTTGCAGATGACGGCGCTCTCCATTGCGAACTTCGTAGTGTGGAAGTTATGGGCCGTGACGTCAGCATCGTGTCAGCAAATCCCGCTGCACACACTCCCATCATCCGCTCAATCGTTGATGCAGACAACAAGGTTGACATAACCGCATCTGAAGTCCGCTTCAACTTGAAGCCCCACAAGACCTTTATCTTTGCAAAGGAAACCATCACTTGGTCACTTGGCTCCGAAGGCAAAACTGTCTATAAGTTTGACAAGCACAATCAAAAACTTAATGCAATCGTTGAAGGCAGAACCTACGACATGGGCGTTCTCCTCACAGATGAAGAAATTGCAAAGCTTGAAAAGCAAGCTCAACAAAGTCTTAATCCCGTTGCAAAGTTCTTTGTCAAACAAGGCAAGAAAGTCCTTGCAGCAGCACAAACTAAGGTTGCTCCTTTGGTCAACTTCATCCAAAATCACATTCCTGAAAAACCTGCTCTCACAGGCGAATTTACATACAAACTCGCAATGGGCAAAAACAGTGAAGGCAACACCCTTTACTTTGCCGGTGGCGTAAGCGATGGCAAACTTGTTGTCACAGATGACATCGCAAATGCAATCAATCTCCATGCCGAAATCGTTGACGGTGGATACAACGTCTATTATCTTGACGGCGAAACAAAAGTCTATCCTGAAATCAGCGTAGAAAACGGCGAAAATCACGAAAAGAGAATCTTTCTGTAAGAGGTGAAACTATGGTAGATTCTAAACACAAATGGAAGGCATGGTTGTATTTGTCACCCGCACTGGTTTTGCTGGCGATATTTACAATCTATCCTATCATCAACACTATCAGATTGGCATTCCTTGAGGACTACAATATGATGGCTGCAATAAACGGCAAGGTGTTTGAATTCGGTTTCAAAAACTTTGAGAAGGTTGTTGCATATAGAGGTTTCACCACCTGTTTGAAAAACACGGTGCTCCTTTGCGTGCTCACAGTGCCTATCTCAACCATCCTTGCACTCCTTATTGCAGTTGCATTGAACTCAATCGGCCCTCTCCGTAGATTCCTTCAAACCATCTATTTCTTGCCTTATGTCACCAACAGCATCGCAATCGGTATGGTTTTTGCAGCAATGTTCAACGTGGTTGGCAACATTTCTGCAGAGCCTCCCCTCATTGTTACTGCCGGTATCATAAACAATTTCCTCGGTTTGTTCGGCGTTGAGCCCATCAACTGGATCAACGTTGGATCACCTTATTGGGCAAATATGACGGTTATGGTCGTTTATATTGTTTGGAACGCACTTCCTTTCAAGATACTTATCCTTCTTGGTGGTCTCCAAAGCGTCAACAAACAATATTACGATGCAGCAAAGGTTGACGGAACTTCAAGAGCAAGAGTGCTCAGAAAGATTACAATCCCCCTCCTTTCACCTATGATTGCATACGTTGTCATCACAGGTTTCATTGGTGGATTTAAGGAATATTCAAGCATTGTCGGTGTTTTCGGCGAAGGCATGGGCCCTGGCGACAACTTGGCTCTCAACACCATGGTTGGATATATCTATCAATCACTTGAAGGTCAACATCAAGGCAGAGCAAGTGCTGCTGCACTCATTCTGTTTGCAATCATTCTTGCAGTCACTCTCATCAACTTGCAAGTCAGCAAGAAGAGAGTCCACTATTAATGGAGGTGTGTTATGGCAGTAAAGAAAAATAGAGAAGTCATTATGCACGAGAGAGATATTGAAAAAACCTCTCAACTCCAAATCGTAAAGACAGTTTTCGGCACATTCTTCCGTTATCTGTTTTTGCTCATCGTTGCTTTTGTTGTTTTGTTCCCCTTCTATTGGATGATCATATCATCATTGAAGTCATTGCCGGAATACAAACTCAACGTTCCCACATTCTGGCCTCAAGAAGTTATGTGGGGCAACTATGCAGAAGCATTTACAGCAGCAAACCTTGGCACTTTGTTCAAGAACACAATCATCGTTGGTGTTGTGTCAACAATCTTGTCATTGGTCATCACAATCCTCACAGCATTCGTCTTTGCACGTCTTGAGTTCAAGGGCAAAAACATCCTCTTTGCAGGTCTCCTTGCAACAATGATGATTCCCGGCGAACTCTTTACAATCACAAACTATGAGGTTGTCACAAGATTTGGCTGGATGAACACATACACAGTTTTGATCGTTCCTTTCCTCGTCAGCGTGTTTTATGTGTATCTGCTCAGACAAAACTTTATGCAAATTCCTAATGAGCTCTATCTTGCAGCAAAGGTTGACGGCACCAGCGACCTCAAGTATCTCTGGAAAGTCATGATTCCTCTTGCATTGCCCACCATCATCTCAATTACTATCCTCAAGATGATGGGCGCATGGAACTCATATATGTGGCCAAGACTTGTTGCAAACGATGAAGCCCATCGCCTCATCACCAACGGTCTTAGAAACGCATTTACCGCAGCATCAGGCGAAACAAACTTCCCAGTACAGATGGCAGCAGTTGCATTGGTTTCAATACCTTTGTTCCTTGTGTTCATCTTCTTCAGAAAGTACATCATGAAGGGCGTTTCAAGAAGCGGTATTAAAGGATAAACGCCATTCTAACCCAGTATTTCTTGCTTGGATGCAAGGAACTGGGTTTAGTGTGTTAAAATGTAACTATATAGCAAATAAAAACAAACATATTAAAGAGGAGTAAATAATATGAAAAAGAAAATTTTGTGCGTTTTGATGATCGCAGTCCTCGTAATCGGCGCTGTCACAATGTTTGCATGCAACCCTTCAAATGCTGGTGCACAAGCAAACTTTGACGTTCCCGCAGGCGGATATGATGGTAGTGCAGTCACACTCAAATTCTATCACACAATGGGCGAAAACCCTAGAACAGTCCTTGAAGCTCACATCGTTGAGTTCAACAAGCTCTATCCTAACATCACCATTGAACACGAACAAGTTGGC
>JAFVYE010000095.1 GCA_017500745.1 Clostridia bacterium
GCACGGAGTGTGATGTCCTTAAGGTTGCCTATTGGGGTGCCGACTATATAAAGTTTTGCCATTTTAGTTGTAAAGTTGTTTGACTGTTTCTGTGTATTTTCCGTCCTCGTCCATGAGGATGAGTGTTGATGACGTGAGCCCTGCTTTTCCGCCCTTTTTGGCAGACAGGATCACCGTGTCAACCCCCTTTGAAAGCTTGGGATAAACATAGGTGATATGCTTGGGCTCTATGCCGTTTTGATGAAGTGAACAGACAAGCTCAACAAGCCGATCCGCCTTGTAAATGACGTACAAATCTCCCCCGTTTTTGAGGGCGAACTTTGCGCCCTTTACAAAGTCGTCAAGGGTGGTGTCAAGCCACTTTCTTGCCTGTGCTTTGACTCCTCTTTGTCCCGTGCCGTCCTCTCCTGAAAAATACGGAGGATTGCAAATGGCTTTGTCAAAACTGCCTGCTTCAACAACGCCCCTCATATCCTTGACGTCTGCGCACAAAACGTCAACCCTATCACAAAGGTTGTTCATCTTGACACTGCGCATTGCCATATCTGCCGTGCTTGAGTCTATCTCAACACCAACAACCTTTTTTGCTCCCTTTTTGACAGCGGTGAGGATTGCCATAACCCCACATCCTGTGCCAAGGTCAATGACTTTGTCCTCAGCGCCTATCTTTGCAAGGTTTGCCAGCAAAACGCTGTCTGCAGAAAACAAATAGCCGTCATCGTTTTGAATGACTTTGTAGTCCCCTGTGAGAAAAGTGACAAATTCACTCATTACGCTCTTACAACGGTTATTTTGAGTGTTGCGGTGATTTCGGGATAAACACGGACCACCACCTCAAAGTCGCCAAAGTCACGGATGTTTTCTTTGAGCTCAATCTTTTTTTTGTCAACGTTGTAGCCCTGCTCTTGAAGTGCAGATGCAATGTTGTCGTTGGTGACGCTGCCAAACATTTTGCCGTTGTTGTCGCCACCCTTTGCCTTGACGGTGAGGGTGATCTTTTTCAGTTGCTCTGCAAGGACTCTGGCGTCTGCTTTTTCTTGAGCGATTTTGGCCTCGTGGGCCTTTTTGCGTTGCTGTGCAACGTAGAGGTTTTGAGGGGTGCCCTCTTGAGCAAGACCCTTTTTCAGCAAGCAATTGCGTGCATAGCCATCATTGACCTCAATGATTTCGCCTTTTTTGCCTTGACCTTTTACATCTTGTAGAAGAATGACTTTCATAATAAACTCCTTTTTGACATTATAGCACGACACGGCGTGTTTTTCAATGATTATGTTTGATGTGTAATTTTGATTTTTTTGGCAAATACTACCATCAGGAGGCAATATGAAAGAAATCAATTGTAAAACATCAAATTGTGAGCACAACGTAAAATGCAGATGTCTTGCAGGCATAATCGCCGTTGGGGACAACGCCAAGTGTTTGAGCCGTATAAAACGTGACGGTGGTGCACTTGCGCAATCCTTTGCAGACGTAGAGGCGGGAGAGGAGTTTTATGGACAAAGCACAGAGGTGCTCATCCAATGCTCTGCTCCATGCGCATTCAACCAAGACGGTCTTTGCTCTGCAGAAAAAATTGACGTGGACGACACAATGCTTGGCACCAAGTGTAAAACAAGGGTTTCGCCAAAGGATAGATAGAGTCATCGTCAAGAAGTCAATAAAAAAGGAACAGACTGTCTGTTCCTTTTGCTTATTTGAGAGGTACGGTGGCTTTGGCGTCAAGGTCAAGGGGGGTTGGTTCAAGCCCCTCCTCAATCATAAAGTACGCTGCAGAGCCAATCATTGATGCGTTGTCCGTGCAGTACTGAAGTTTGGGATAATGCACCTCTATGCCACGGTAGGCAAACTTGTCAAAGCTTGCTCTGAGATGTCTGTTGGCAGACACACCACCCGCAATTGCCACTTTGTTGTATCCCGTTTTTTCAAGGGCCAACGACGTGACTGTCACCATCTGCTCAATGGCTGCCTTTTGGAAGGAGCAAGCCACGTCTGCACGGGGGATCTCCTTGCCCTTTTGAGTGAGGTTGTGCACGTAGTTGATGACAAAGGTTTTGAGCCCGCTATAACTGAAATAAGGCGCCTCTCCCTTTTTGAACTTGGGGGCAGGCATATTGATGGAGGGCTTTCCTTCAAGGGCGAGTTTTTCAATTTCCGGACCGCCGGGATATGGGAGCCCAAGCACTCTTGCCACCTTGTCAAAGGCCTCTCCTGCTGCGTCATCGCGGGAAGATGCAATGAGGTCAATATTGGTGTAATCGTTGACGGCAACCACAGCCGTGTGACCACCGCTTGCAAGCATGCAGAGGTAGGGAGGAGTGAGGGTGCTGTCAATATAGTTTGAGGCAATGTGTCCTTTGATGTGAGAGATGGCATAGAGAGGTTTGCCCCAGCTGTACGCCAATCCCTTGGCAAAGTTGACACCAACAAGAAGCGCACCAAGTAGCCCTGCTCCATAGGTGACGGCAATGGCGTCAATGTCATCCTTGGTGACACCTGCTTTTGACATTGCCTCATCCACCACGTTTTCAATGGCGAGGGTGTGATTGCGAGATGCGATCTCTGGCACGACACCACCGTATCTGCGGTGGATTTCAATTTGAGAGGCAACGGAAGAACCGAGGACAGTCCTGCCCTCTTTGACCACTGATGCAGCTGTTTCATCACAGCTTGACTCTATTGCCAAAATCACTTTGATGTTGCTCATGCTGATAGTATATCACACCCAAAAAAAATTGCAAACAATATGAGCGTGAGTGAATAAAATAAGCGCAAATGAAAACAATCTAAATGACGTTGCCTTTGTTTGACAAACATTAAACATCTTTTGTCTGTTGGCATAATCAATAGTTTATCACATTAAAAAAGGAGTGTAAAATGTCTTTTAATCCATTTGAACAAAAAACGTGTAGTGTCCGTGAAGGGCTTGAAAGCTGGAAGAAAATCTTTGTTGAGCCCTACGACAAAACCAAAACAGACCCCTTTACAAAGCTTCGCATCATCCTCATGAACGGCACCGAGTTTGAAGCAAATTGGTACTCTCACCAGTTTTCTCGCCATTGCCACGACCAAGATTTGCGCAGAGAAATCGCAGAGATAAGGCGGGTTGAACAACAGCAACAAAAAAAGATTTCGGGGCTTAAACCTCTCAATGAAAGCATCCTTGAAACCACCATTGGCTACGAGCAACTGGCGGTTGAGCTCACGGCAAATCTTGCAAAGCGTGAAAAAAACGATGACGTAAAAGATGCTCTCAACTTTGCTCTCCTTGAGGACTTTGACCACCTATATCGCTTTTCAAATCTGCTGAAAATGGAGCACGGAATTGATGCAAGCGTCCTTGTTGACAAACGCACGGAGATCACTCCCGGTCGCCCCACAATCAGCGAGCATCGCCTTGCCCAAGATGACGTAAGACACCACATAGATGCAGAAAAGGCAGATCCTTTTACACGGCTCTGCACCGCAATCATAACCGCTGCAGAACAACAGACCATGAACTACTATATGAACGTGGCGGGGTTCTACACCAGCGAGCTTGGCAGAAAAATGTTCAGCGAAATTGCTATGATTGAGGAGCAACACGTCACACAATACGGCTCTTTGATGGACGTCAAATGCAGTTGGCTCACAGGCCTAATTGAACACGAATACGTGGAGTGCTATCTATATTGGTCCTGCGTGCAAGATGAAACCGACCCTCGCATAAAAGAGATTTGGGAGACATGCCTGTGTCAAGAGCTTGCACACTTGCACAAGGTGGCAAAACTCCTTGAAAAGTACGAGAAAAAGTCCTACAAAGACGTGTTCCCCGCCCCCGAATTTCCCGAGCCCCTCACCTTTGGCAAAGACAACATTGATTATGTCAAAAGCGTGCTGAAAAAGACTTCTTGGTACACCTCCGTGGGCGAGGGCTATGCAGACGTCAGAGATATGGACTGCAACTATCCCTACTTTGTGTGGCAAGGCAAGCTCAACGGCTGTGGCGACCACACCCCCACTCACCAAGTCATTGATTTGTATATTAAAAATTTCAAAGAGGACTTCCGCTACGAAACAAGCAAAAATCCCGTCAAGGAACTGCAAGATCGCACCCGTGACAACACCTGTGTTGGCAGAGAGTGCAAAAAGTAGCATCGCAAATTAAACCACGCTTTGCGTGGTTTTTTTGTTGACAAAAACATATCTGCTTCATCCTGTCAAAGTTTTGATTGCAATATGGCTTTTTTGTGGTATAATTTTGATATTAAAATTATAGCAGGAGTTGACTATGGATTTGACTTACAAAAGAAATCACGCCTTCAAAGGCCTGTCACAAGACGAACTCAAAAAAATCTTTGACTACAACGAAGGATACAAAAAGTTCCTTGACAACGGCAAAACTGAAAGAGAAACCGTGACCGAAACCATTGAAATGGCCAAGGCAAACGGCTACAAGGAATACACCCTCGGCACCAAAATTGAAAAGGGCGACAAGCTGTATTACAACAATCGTGGAAAAGCCCTATTCCTCATCAAAGCTGGCAAGGCAGATCTTGCAAAAAACGGCATTAGAATACTGGTTGCACACGTTGACAGCCCCCGCCTTGACCTCAAACAAGTGCCTCTTTACGAAAGTGCAGATATGGCATTTTTGAAGACACATTACTATGGCGGAATCAAAAAATATCAATGGCTTGCCCTGCCCCTTGCACTCCATGGAGTCATCGCATTGAAATCTGGCGAAGTGGTCAACGTCAACGTTGGCGAAGAGGACGGCGACCCTGTGTTTTACATCACAGACCTTCTCCCTCACCTCTCACAAGAATACAATGAAAAGACCGTGGCATCAGCATTCAAGGCAGAAAACCTCAACATTCTCATTGGTGGCATCCCCGCAGAGGGCGAGGACTCAAACCCCGTCAAGATGAACGCACTCCGTCTGCTCAACCAAAAGTACGGCATCACCGAAGAGGACTTCCTCAGCGCAGAAATTGAGGCCGTGCCCGCTCTCAAAGCAAAGGACGTTGGCTTTGACAGAGCATTTGTGGCAAGCTACGGCCACGATGACAGAGTGTGTGCATATCCCGTAATCACCGCAACCTTTGAAACCGAAACCGACCAGACAATCCTCACAATCCTTGCAGACAAAGAGGAAGTTGGATCAGAAGGCAACAGCGGTATGCAATGCATCCTCATCAAAGACCTCATTGACACCCTTGCAGAAAGCTACGGTGTGTCCTCTGCCGTGGTGAGAGCACATTCTATGTGCTTGTCCGCAGACGTGACCGCTGGCTACGACCCCAACTATGCAGACGCATTTGAGCCCAGAAACGGCAGTTTTGACGGCAATATGTCCCTTGTCAACTACGGTGTTGCAATGAACAAGTTCACCGGCTCACGTGGCAAGAGTGGCTCCAACGATGCATCAGCAGAGTTCATTGGACACCTTCGTGCAGTCTTTGAAAAGGACGGCGTCATTTGGCAAACAGGGGAGCTTGGCAGAGTTGACCTTGGGGGTGGTGGCACTGTGGCAAAATTCCTTGCCAACTACAACATTGACACCGTTGACCTTGGGGTGCCCGTGCTTTCAATGCACGCACCCTATGAGCTTGTGTCAAAGGCAGACGTCTATGAAGCACACAAGGCATTCAGCGCATTTGTAAAATAATCAACCGCAAATCAATCAACAAAGACCACGACTTTCGTGGTCTTTATTTTTTATATCTCAATATTTGTTTGACTTTGACAGGTTTCAAAAAATTATTTTTTTGACAACAAACAAAATTTTTCCTGTTTTTTTGCCTTGTCTTTGGCTGTATGAAATTTTCATAAAATCCCCTCTTGACAGCGTTTATTAACTCATGTGCCATTTTTATGCAAAATTTGTGTATATTTTTATTTTTATAAATATGTTTGCCTGCTTTTTTCAAAAAATGAGGTTTTTTGACAACGGCTTGCATTTTGTTGACAAAAAAATTCATTATTGTATAATGATTATAATGCCCTACTCTAATATTCATACTTTTATATGATTGAGCGCACACTATACGCGCGAGCATATGTGTCCGCCGCCCCTGCGGGCGCATAGAATGTCAAGGGCTTTGCAACAAATTGGCAAAACACAAGACAAGATTGTTTATATCTTATATAAACCCAGAGGAGATATCCGTGAAAAACACCGAAACCAACTACTCAGCACCAACCCTCAAAATTGAAGGACTTTCCAAAAAGTACTCCAAAAACTCAGACTTCTCCATCAAAGACGTGGCTTTTACCATTGAAAAGGGCGAGCTCGTTGGATTGCTTGGCCCCAACGGCGCAGGCAAATCAACAACCTTGAAATGTGTGACAGGCATCTTGCCCATCACCGAAGGCACTGTTGAAATCTGCGGGGACAACATTGAAAAGAACCCCGTTGACGCCAAAAACCACTTCTCTTTTGTCACAGACAATCACTCCGTGTTCCTCAAAATGACCGGCGTGCAATATCTCAATTTTATGGCTGACGTCTACAAGGTTCCCACCAAGGACAGAAAGGAGATTTTTGACGGACTTGAAGAAACCTTCAAGCTGGGCAAAGCGGTGTACAACTTGATTTCATCATACTCTCATGGTATGAAACAAAAAATCTGCATGATGGGCAGTCTTGTCCACAGCCCTGATCTTTGGATCCTTGACGAACCTATGGTCGGCCTTGATCCCAGAACTCAAAAGGCAGTCACCGATGCAATGAAAACATATGTGGCCAGTGGCAGAACAATCCTCTTTTCATCACACAATCTTGACGTTGTAAAGCGCATATGTTCTCGTGCAATAGTCATCAACAGCGGTAGGGTGGTGGCAGACGTCCCTGCTGAAGCATGGGCAACCACCGAAAATGCTCTTGAAAAATACTACTTCATGGAAGATGCAGGGGCGGACGAAGAATAATGTTTGGCGTTTTACTGAAAAAATATTTTATTGAGCTCTTCTCCATTTTCAAGCGCGACAAAAAGAAAGCGGACTGGCTTGGCGTGGCAACCACCTTTGTTTTGGTGGCTGGCTTTATTGCGGGGCTTGTCCTTATGCTTTCTGCTTTTATCAAGCAATATACGGGAGTGAGGTTCCACAACGTCCTTGACGTTGAAACAAGACAATATGAACTGCTCACTCTCATCTACTCCGTGCTTCTTGTGGTGGGCGTGTTCAGCGGTGTCAAATATCTCAACTTTTCAATTTTTGAAAGCAGCGACAAAAACATCCTCATCACCCTGCCCATCAAGTCATCCGTGTTGTTTTTGAGCAAGCTTGCCGTGGTGTACATCCGTCAATTTGCGGTGACCGCCATCATCATCCTTGCCACCAACCTGACCTTTGGCATTGTCAACCACCTTGGAGCATACTACATTGGCATGTCCGTTGTGATGTGCTTCATATTCCCTTTGATTACAATCTCAATTTCATCGGTGTTCTGTTTGCCCGCGTACTTCATCAAGCGTTCAATCCAATCACGCTACGTGGCATACCTCATCCTCATCACAGCCATTATGGGAGTTTTGTTCTGGGGCTACTCCGAAATTCTTTCATTTGTGCAAACCTTGGTGACAACCGGTGAAATCAAGTTCCTCTTCAATGAAAAAACCATGCTCACCATCATGGACATTGTCAAGTACAGCTATCCTTGCAATATGATTGCAAACATCCTTCTTGGCAGAAACATTGGCGAAAGCATTGGCATTTTCCTTGCAATCCTTGTGGGCGTCACCGCCGTTGGCCTCATCATTGTCCAACAATTTTACGTCAAGGCAATCCACGTTCGCTCCCTTGAAAAAACTCGTTTCAACGCACTCAACAAAAACTTTGTCCACAAAAAGAGAACTCGCTTCCACGCTCTTCTTGAAAAGGAATTTTTGTTGGTGCTCCGCACCCCTTCATACGCATTCCAATATTTTTCTGTGGCAATCACAATGCCCCTCATGGTGTTCTTCTGCATGGACATCGGCAGCGACTTGCTCAGCGGACTCATTATGGTGGAAAGCAACTTTGAGCTTGCTCTCTTCCTCGTGCTTGTGTTTGGAGGGCTTACAAACACCTTCTGCGCAACCAATATCAGCCGTGAAGGCCCTGCCTTCTGCGCATTGAAATCCACCCCCATCCCGTGGAAAGAGTTTATTGGGGTAAAGGTGCTGTTTTGTAGTATAGTCACCGTGCTGACCATGGCAGTCAGCGTAACGCTGGTTTCAGCCCTTGGCTATATTGCTCCTTGGGAGGCGGCGGTATTGTTTTTCATTGCTCTCATTCTTGCAGAGGCACAAATCTGCTTTGCAACAAGAAAGGACCTTGACCGCCCCAACTTCTCAGAAGATGACGACTGCGAAGTGCGTGAAAGCAACACCACCGTGTCAACCATTGTCATTGCAACCCTCCTTGTGTCTGCTGTCATTGGCGGTGTATCATTGTACGCATCAATCTTCTTCAGCAACAAGGGACAAGAGGTGTCTGGCACCATCATCGGCATCGCATTTGGAGTGGCTCTTGCTCTCCTTGCCGTCTGCGTCACATATCTTTTGGTTGGCATTGAAAAGAAGTTCAAGCAACTTACAGGAGGAAATTGACAATGAAAAACAAGATTATACTCCTCATAATGATGATTCCCATCCTGTTTATGTTGGTGGTTTACGGCGTGGGCAAAACCATCTCCGTTGTGGTTGACATACCCGTGTCTGGCATCCAAATCGTGTCACAAAACGAAAACGGGCTCATCAACCTTGACATGGCCGATTACACCGGCGACTACCGACTTGAAGCACAAGTGCTTCCAAAGGAAGCAAACAACAAGGGCTACTCCATCTCTGTTGATCCTATTGATTGTGAAAACGCCCCCGTCTCTTTCACAGATGACGGCACTTTGGTGATTCACGACACAGGCAAGGCAAAGGTGACAGTCACCAGCGATGAGCGCGCTTTCAAGGACAGCATCATTGTCAGCGTCACAAGCAGTAAGCTCATCACACTCTACCCCTCTCTCTACGACGTATTTGACGCCCCCATGCAACTTGCCCCTTCCTCTGAAGAGGGAGTGGACTATGAAACCACGTTGGATATGGGCGTATATAGATTTAGTGTGACAACGCACCCCAGCAACATGTCACACAGCCACGTTGATTGGACGTCAAAGGACCCATACGCTGTATCCGTCAACCATCTTGGCGAGATGAAGGCAATGCTCTCTGGCACAACCTACGTCACCGTGTCATCCCCTGACGGAATCCACGATCAAACAATTGAAAAGGTTGTCAAAATCAACGTCAACAAAACCACAACTCCCTCCGGCATCACGGTAAACGGTGAAGATAGTGGCACGGTTGTGGTGGAAAAGGACGCCCCTTCAAGCAACATGATCCTTGAACTCCCCGAGGGCAAAACCGCCAGCGACTTGACCATTGAAGGCGAAGGCATAACCTCAAAAGAGGTTCACACTCTCAGCGCCCCCAACAGAGTGCTTGTGAAGATGTCCTTTGACACCAAAACAGCAACCCACGTAAAATTTTCAATTGATGGACTTGACACAGCCAACACAGTCAAGTTGTCCTTCAGCGCTTTTGCCTTTGACGTGACCTCACGTCTGCACCTTGAGTACAACAAAAACAACGATGGCAGTGACGGCTGGACAAATGCGGATATGTTCCAAAAGATTGGTTCAACCATCACATACGTCACTTCTGAAGACGTGTCACTTGAAGGTGTCACCTACGATTGGCACGCCAACAACAACTATGTGACAATCAAAGACAACGGCAACGGCACAGCTTCTATTGTTGCCAACAAGGAAGGCACCACCACTATTATTGTGCGTGCTATGAGAAATGGCGAACAAGTTGGCAACACCGTCTCAAAGAAAATCACCGTTGTTCGCCCCATTCTTTCGGTGGAATTTGCAGAAAACACCAACACCCACGGCATTGGCGGAGTGCTTGCCGTTGGAGATACCAAATACTCTGGCGGTGGTTTCAAGGATGAAAGAGTAAAGCAAAAAAATCCTCATCACTTACGCAGATGGAATAACCGAGGAATACAATGGCAAAAACCTCGGCTTCATTTCAAGCGATGAGTCCATTGCAAAACCTGTTCTCACAACCACAGATTTTAGAATAGACGTGCTTTCAACAGGCAACGTCACTTTCACAGCAAGGTGGATTTACGGCTCATATTTTGGCGAAAACGTAAGGACGTCCATCACTCTCACAGCCGTAGACGGCGCTGTCAACTGCTCCACTTATGAGGAACTGCGCGCATCAACCGAAGCTGGCAAGGCAGTTGTGCTCACAGGGGACATCATGCTGGGCAAAAAGGATGCAACCAACAGCGAGCTTGAATCATTTGCAACCAAAATCCCCACCACGTACGATTGGACCTACTACAAAAATCAAGGTCTTGAGCGCCCCAGCGTGTACTATCTCATCAATTTCAAAAACGACCTTTACGGCAACGGATTTGAAATCAACGGCGACTATATCACTCGTGCAACAGACGCGACAGGCAATCCCCGCCTCTTCAAAGGACCTCTTGACTTTGTGCAAGCAAGAGGCATGGCGTCTGTCAAGGCACAAGACAACATCGTTTTCTTGGTGTCAGGAAACAACGTGACCATCAACAACGTGTCCCTCAAAGGATGCTCTGATGAAAGCTTGTATAGTGACGGCGTGTTTGACCTGTCCCTCCTCAACTACGTTGGCACAACCCTTGACATTGCATCAAACGCAGTTGTCAAAAACTGCCGTATCTCCAATGGAAGAACTTGCATCCGTGCCTATGGCGGTGACGGAGCAAAGCCCATTGTTGACTCGGCCAGCGAGGTTGACGTCCAAAAGGAGCGCATCACCGTGTCCATTGAAAGCTCAATCATCACAATGGCAAGAGAGTTCCTCCTCAAAGTTGGCTCAAACCGCTCAATCAAAAACAATGGCAACAACAACGGGGTCAATGAGGGCAAATTGAAAAAGGCAGACGGCTCATTCTATAAACCCTACGACTACTCCAACAACACCGACCAATACTTCTATGACAACTACGTGATGACAGACGTCACATTGAAAAACAGCGTCCTTGCCAACTCCGGCATATTTGCAATCGGCATGGAAACTCACTTTGCAGGTGTTATGCTTGCAGGCACAGGCGGTATTGACATTGAGCATTGGGAAAATCTTGCCGCAACGTCCTTCCCCAGCGTACTTCGCATGGAAGGGGACGTGAGATTGCTTGACTGGAAGAAGATGGCCAACGTTGACAGCAGCACCCTCATTGAAACCTCAAATTTGACCGAGGGCTTGCAGTTCTTGAAACTTGACATAGCCGAAATGCTTTCCTCTTTCTCTGGCACAAAGGGCTATGAAGGTATAATTGACACGGTGGACAATGAGCTCTGCGTCCATAGCGGTATTGCAATGTATGGCGGTGGTCACAACTACTCCTACGTTGACTTCACCAATATGACAAGCGAAATGTTTGCAGATTACAACGTCAACCTGACAATTTTGGCAAAAGACAAGGACGGAAACACCCGTCCCAGCGATGACCCCCTCTATCTACAAGGAACCATGCTTCCTATGGCGGCGGGCATTTGTGACTTCAAATTTTATATGTACAATTCGGATTCAATCCTCTCGTTTGAAAAACAGCAGGATCTCATTGATTCCAACGAGGCCTACGTGGTCGTCCCCGCATAAGACGGCAATAGGCAAGGAGCAATTATGAAAACAAAAAAACTTACTTTTGTAGTTTTAGTAATGGCGATGCTTATCATAGTGTCCGCCTCTCTCGTGGCTTGTAATTCAGGCAATTCCGGCAACTCCGCTGTGTCCGTCACTTATATGGTTGACGGAGAGGTGGCAAAGACCGCTCGCCTGGAGGGATTTTCTGAAATCAACGGCTTTTACAAGCCCACAAAAACCGGTTATTCCTTTGATGGCTGGTACGTCAATGCAGATTTGACAGAAAAGTTCTCAAGAAACGACCAAATCAAAGACAATCTGGTGCTATACGCAAAGTTCTCCATAAAGTCCTTTGTGGTTGATTTCTTTGGAGAGGACGGTTCACTCATTGACAGCCAAACCATATTCTACGGCGGAAGCGCATTGGCCCCTGACGCTCCTGAGGTGTCTGGAAAGACCTTTGTGGGTTGGGACAAGGACTTCACAAACGTGACGTCTACCCTCGCCGTGTACGCCCTCTACGAAGAGGTGGCCTTGTTCACAGCAAACTTCTACTCCTTGCACGTGGAATTCTGGGAGTACGGCTTTGTTGCAGGCAGTCCCACCGACGTGGTGCTCAACTCCGCCTTTGAGGAGCTTGACGTGCCCAACGGACTCAAATTTGTCAAGTGGAGTCTTACAAATGGCGAGGACGTGCCCGAGGTGTTCCCGGAACACAGCTTGGACATCATGGCGGTATATGAAATGGTTGAGATAGAATATCTCAACATCGTGAGCTCCGCAAATCAATCCAGCATCACTTACAATCCCGACGCAACTGTCACGTTCACAGCAGAGTTGCCCACCTTCAGCGATCCTCTCTGCCCCATTTCATACACATACGTGTGGACGGTCAACGGCGTTGATCAAAGCGCTGGTGGCAACTCTGTCACCTTGTCAAACCTTGTGGTCGGCACCTATGACGTTGCCCTTTCTGTGACAGCAGCATGTAGCGTTGGTCACCTTTCAAAGGAAGCATCCACCACACTCACAGTCTCTCCTGCTCCTATGACCGTGACCGCAACCGGTGCATCCCTCACCTATGACGGACAACCCCACTCAATCACAGTCAACTCCATCCCCGGAGACGTGGTTGAATACAAATTTGCAGAAGGCAACTGGACAAGCTCTCTCAGCGTTGTCAACGCAGGCACCTATGAAATCTATTATAGAGTTTCAAGAGCAAACCACGAAACCTATGAAAGCGCCCAGCCCGTTGTCATTGTAATTGACAAAAAAGAACTTGTTGGCACTGTTCTCCCCACCAATTTGGTCTATGGCGACACTCTGCCCACCACATATCAAGTTGAACTCACCGGCTTTGTTGATGGCGATGACCAGTCTGTTGTCAACGGCGACTACATCTTTGTGCCCTCCGTGCAAGATGCTCTCACGGTGGGCCAATTTGACGTCAATGTTGACGTCAGCGGTGTGTCCGCCGACAACTATTTTGTGACGGCGTCAAAAGGTGTCATCAACGTTGCAAAGAAAGTTCTCACAGCAACAGCAAGCGACCTTTCTATCATCTACTGCGACTCTGTGACCGAATATCCCATTTCCTATGACGGATTTATCGTGGGGGACAGCATTGCTGACATTGACACTCTCCCCACCGCAACAAGTGCACACACGTGGGATAGCCCTGTTGGCCAATATGAAATCGTTGTCAGCGGTGGCGAAGATGACCACTACACCTTTGAACATGTCAACGGCACCCTGACGGTTGAGCGCAAGATTGTCACAATCACAGCAAAGGACGCAACCATTGCTTACGGCACAAAACTTGAGGACGTAGAGTTTGAATATTCACTTTCTGATTTCATCCGTGATGAAATTACAGTCACCTTTACTGCTCCCGAATATAGCACCTCTCTTGATGCAGGCAACACCGTTGACCTCATCCCCTACACCGAAAGCGAAAACTACACCTATTGGTTTGCAAAGGGCAAGCTTACTGTTGCCAAGAGAAACCTCACGGTGACAGCAGATGACGTGACTGTGGTGTTTGGCAACACAATTGCAAAATATGGTGTGTCCTTTGATGGCTTTGCTGAGGGCGAGGACGCAGAAGTCCTTGATGAGCGCCCCCAAGCATCAACCAACTATGTTGCAGGAGTCAGCGCTGTTGGCACATACGACATGGTTGTCAGCGGGGGTCAAGACGTCAACTATGCATTCAATTATGTCAAAGGCACAGTCACCGTCACAAAACGCCCCATGACAATCATGGCAACCGACATGACTCTTGTCTACGGCGAAACACTTGACCCTGCCACCCTCAATTTCAGCACAGAGGATGAGATTGTTGGCGCAATGGATCTTCAAATTTCTGTGCCCACCTTCATAGAAGGTGCAATCCCCGGCACAACCTTTGATATCGTTGTCACATCAGACAACCAGAACTATGACTTCACCTTTGTGGGTGGCACTTTGACCATTGTCAAAAAGGACGCAACCATCACAGCTGGTGACGCCACAATCATCTATGGCGAAGACCTTGGCACCATCACTCTCACTTATACACAAGCAGGCATCCTTCCTGGAGACGTTGTGACGGTTGAACTCATCGTTGACGGCTATACGACATCTGCAACACCCGGATCAACCTTTGCTGTCAAAGCATCATCAAACGACAACAGATATGCCTTCACTTTTGTGGATGGCACCCTCACAGTTGTCAAAAAGGACATAACAGTCAAAGCAAACGACGCATCCGTGGTTTACGGCAGTGATGCAGACCTCTCTACCCTCACCTCAACCATCACAGGTCTTGTGGGCGAGGACACCATTGACGTCACCTACACAACCGATTACGTGGCAGGTCAAGACGCTGGCAAGGTGTTTGACATCACACCTCACGCAAGCCACGACTACTACAACATCGCCTTTGAAAAGGGCGCACTCACAGTGCTCAAAAAGAATGCAACCATAAAGGTTGACTCCGCAGAGGTCACCTATGGCGACACCCTCCCCACCCTCACTGCAACAACCGAGGGCACCGTGGGCGATGACACTCTTGCATACACCTTTGCACACAGCTATGAGGCAGGCGTCACACCCGTGGGCGAAACTCCCCTCTCTGTCACTCTTGGCAACAACCCCAACTACAACGTTGCTGTGGAAGATGCAACCATAGAGGTGGGCAAGAGAACAATTGAATATACTCTGACCGCAGAAACAGCAAGCATTTGGTACAACACCGTTTGGACAAACGCAGGCCTTGTTTCTGGACACGTCGCAAGCGGAACTTTGACCTTTGTTGGCACAGAGCTTGGCACTTACACCTATCCCAACGGATTTGAATGGACCACTGCATTTGACGTCAAGGCAGACGGCGAAAGCGTGCTCTCCAACTACAATCCCGTGTTTAACGTGTCAGTTGACCTCATAAAACGTGCATTTGAGTTCAATGCAGAGGACAAATACGTCACATACAACGGACAAAATCAAACCATTGAGGTCACAGACGTCGTCCTCAGCGAAGATGCATCATCACAGGACTACACAGCCATGTACTCCGTTGATGAGCTCACTTGGTCAACCACACCTTTGACCTTTAAGAACGCAGGCGACTACAAGGTGTACTACGTTGTCACCCCTGACGACAGCATCTACTATCCCGAAAGTGCATCTGGATATTTCACTTTGCACATCTCAACAAAGGAAGTGACCGCAATCGTTGACAGCAAGTCAAAGACTTACGGCGATACAAACCCCACCTTCACAGGCACCCTTGAAGGCGTTTGTGATGGCGACGTGGTTGAAGTTGAATATTTCCTCACAAACAATGCAGAGGGCAAAAACGTAGGCGAATACACCATCACAGCAAACTTTGCAACTGCTCAACCCAACTACACCCTCAAGGTTGATGCTGGCACATTGACGGTTGTTCAAAGAGCATTGACCATCACAGCCGATGACAAAGTCATCACATATGGCGACACAGTCAACTTCAACAGCCACGGCTTCACAGCAGTTGGCGTACAATATGATGAAACCATCTACGTGACCTACTCAACAGACTACGTCACAGGCGCAGATGCAGGCGAGTACACCATCACTCCTGCTCTCAACGGCGAATACAACAACTACAACGTCACTTTGGTGGACGGCACTCTCACAGTTGGCAAGAAAGACGCAACCGTCACGGCAAACAACGTGGATGTTGTCTATGGCAACGCTCTCCCCACCCTCACATCAACCATCACAGGTCTTGTGGGCGAGGACACAGTGGACGTCACTTACAGCCACGAATACACAATGGGCGCTGTTCCCGGCACAACCCTTGCAATCACACCCAGCGCTGTGGATGACAACTACAACTTTACTTTTGTGGACGGCACAATCACAGTGCTCAAAAAGGATATCGTTGTTTCCGCAGACAATCAGAGCGTGATTTACGGCAACACTCTGCCCACCCTCACATCAACCATCACGGGCCTTGTGGGCGAGGACACAGTTGACGTCAGCTACAACACCGACTATATGGTGGGAGCAAACGCAGGTGCAACCTTTGCAATTACACCCAGCGCAACACACCCCTATTACAACATCACTCTTGCAGATGGCACATTGACAGTAGCCAAACGCCCTGCAACAGTCACGGCAGGCAATATGTCTGTCATCTACGGCAGTGTTGCAGACTTCTCTGCTCTTGAATACACCATTGACGGCCTCTTGGCAGGAGACAGTGCAACTGTGGTGTTCTCATCATCATACGTTGCAGGCAACGGAGTTGGCACTTACGCAATCACTCCTCACGCAACCAACGACAACTACGCATTCACTGCAGTTGACGGCACACTCACCGTCAACCCCAAGGATGCAACTGTCAGCGTGGACAACAAGACCGTCACTTATGGCGATCCTCTCCCCACCCTCACAATCACAACCTCCGGTGTCATTGATGGAGACACTTTGAACTACACCTTCAACCACTCCTACACCCCCGGTGCAACAGGCGTTGGCGCAGTGGACGTCACCGCCACTCTTGGATCAAACCCCAACTACAACGTGACAGCCAATAGTGGAACTCTCACCGTCACTGCACGCCCCGTCACAATCACTGCAAACAATGCAACCGTAGTTTATGGCAATGCAGCCCCTGAATTCACAGAGTCAGTTTCTGGTGCAGTCAACGGATATCCCGTCAACTACTCACTCTCCAGTGATTACACCGTTGGAGCAAACGCAGGCACAACTCATGCAATCATTGTCACTTTGGGATCAAACCCCAACTACAACGTGACAACCAACAGTGGAACTCTCACAGTTGTCAAAGCCAACTACGTGGGTATCACTCACCCCGCAGTTGATGGTGGTGTGTACAACCCCAACAAGACTCTTGCAGACCACGCTTTGAATGCAAACTTCAGTTGGGTTAACAGCACAATCACACCCACCGTTGGCAATGCAGGATATCAAGTGGTTTACAACGCCGATCCCACCAACTACAACGATTTCTACCTTTCTTCCGTCAAGGTCAACTTGACAAAGGCACCCGTTGTCATTGGCGGATCAACCACTCAAATCATTGATTACACCGCAGGCGCTCCCTACACCTTCAACAAACAAGCCCTCACGGTTTCATATAACGGAACTCAACTCGGTGGAATGTTTGAGTTTACAGGAGTGTCCACCCATAACGTTGCAAGCACCTATCAATTTACTGCAGTGCTCAGCCATCAAAACTATGAAGGCAGTGTGCTTTGCACCTTCATCATCAAGAGCGTTGACGTGGGCGGAACACTCTACACCATTGAGGACGCATTGAACGTGGCAACAAGTGGCAACGTAATTGTCAAGTATAATACTGCATTCAGCAGTGTGGTCGGCTACTACAACGGCTCACAATACTACACCGTCAAATCCGGAGTCACCCTCCTCCTCCCCTTTGAAGAAGCAGACACAGTCGGTTGGCTTGGTGCAGGAGAAGAGGGAAGCACCAATTTTGATAGACTTCCTGAATA
>JAFVYE010000096.1 GCA_017500745.1 Clostridia bacterium
ATAAGAGCCGCACCGCCGATCATGAATCCCAAGAAATAACCAGTTGACACTCTGCCAATGAGCGACACCCACATGATGGCAACTTCAACAATAAATAGCGCCATAACAATAAGCCAACTATCACGATTTAGGCGGTTAGAATGCAGAAAGTTGAAAGTGTAGTACTCACTGGTGTTGCCACGATTGTAGGGACGGATTTTAAATCCTTCCGCGTAAAGTCTGCTGTTGAGATCACGGTCTGGGGCAAAAACTTTTTCCTCTGGTTCGGCTTTCTTTTCAGCAGGAGCAGAAACAATTGAGGAGAAGAAATCACGATAGTTGACCTCGTTTTGTTCATACTCAAAAGTTTCATCTCGCTTTCCAATAACAGCAGAGGTGACAAAGGTGTCATTCTTTTGAGATTGATTGTGACCATATATCTCGCTGTCAACGTACGCTTCCGCATAGTCAAATACCATTTCTTCCTTTTCGGGTTCGGTTGAGGAAATAGGACATTGCTCTTGTTGAGAATGTTGTTCGTCAATTTTGGCTTCCTTTGCCTCAAGGCGATCAAAAATCTCCTTCAATGTTGCTTGTGAACGTGTCCTTGACTCGTTTTGGCTTGCATATGCGGTAAAGTAGGAGTGTTCTTGGGGTTCTTCAACAACGTTTGAAACGGGGGTGGGAGCAACAACATATCCCTCTTGTTTTTCTGTGTATTCACTTTGGCTGTCAAGGCGTGCAAACATTTCTGCAAGACTCTTTGCGGGCTTGTGCTGGTTGCGAATGCGTTCCTCTTCCTTTTGTCTTGCTTCTTCTGCAAGAAGCATAGCTTCTTGTTCTGTGATTTCGTTGCCTTTTGCATCTATGTAAACTCGTTTGAGAACTTCCTTTTCAACCTCTTTGACAACTTCCACAGGAACTTCGCGGACTATCTCAACGGGAACTTCCTTTACAACCTCAACCTCTTTGACAACCTCAACTTCCTTGATCACTTCAACTTCTACAGGAACTTCTTTTTCAACAATCTTTTCCTTGTAGACAACTTTAGGTTTTTCTTCTTCACCTGTTTTTGTGTATGGGCGAAGTGAATCTGTGTCAAAAGGAGCAGGGTTTGCAAAGTCAAATTCCTTTTCTGAAATAAGCTTGTCAAGGATTGTACGAGAGTACTCATACTCGCTCTTTTCTTTGTTGAGCATTTGTCTACCTTCGTCAGTTAGGGTATAGTAACGACGTCTGCCACCACTTGTGTCATCGGGGGCACCATCGTATGAGGAAATCAAGCCAGCCTTTTCCAGCTTTTTGAGCTGATTGTAAAGTGTGGCTTGCTTGACCTTGTACTGACCATTGGTTTTGTCATCAATTTCTTGCAGAATCTCGTAGCCATAGCGGTCGTGATTCCAAAGTGATCCCAATATGATAGTGGTAGAATTGCCACGTAGGAGATCAGAGTTGACGGATGAAATGTCCATAAGTGCATCTCCTAATATACTTCGTATATAAGCATAACACCTATTCCAAAAATGTCAATATTTTGTAATACTTTTTCTTGAAATCGGTGTTATGTGATTTTTATTCATCATCGTTGTTGCGCAGTGTAACAGCTTTTGCAGCGCTTTTACGCCTGTCCTCTGTAATTGCAGCATAGTGCTTTTTGGTTGTATTTACATCGCGATGTCCAAGGACGTCTGCCACCATATATATATCGCCTGTGGCACGATATAGGTTTGTGCCGTAGGTGCTTCTAAGCTTATGCGGAGATATTTTTTTGAGCGGTGCGGCAATTTGCGCGTATTTTTTGACAAGATTTTCAACAGCACGGACGGAGATGCGTTTGATTTGCAAAGATAAAAACAGAGCATCTTTGTCCTCAATATTTAGTTTTTCACTGCGAGAAATCAATGCTTTACGTTCGCCGTCAATGTAATATAATAATGCTTCGCGTACTTCATCCCCGAAGTATAGAATTGCACGATTGCCACCCTTTCTGGTGACAGTAAATCCGTTTGTGTCAAAATCTATGTCGTTTAGGTTGAGGCCTACGCACTCGCTGACACGTATTCCTGTGCCAAGGAGGAGCGTCAAAATGGCAACGTCACGTGCGCGCGTATTAAGCAAGATTTTTCGTTGATGTTGACTCATGGATTCGCTGTCCTCGGCGGCATCCAATATGCGGTCAACCTCACGTGATTCAAGGCGAATTATGTCCTTGTCGTGCTGTTTTGGCACTTTGACTTTGCTTGCTATATTTTGTGACAGCTTGTCTTTGTTGTAAAAATATTTGAAAAAAGTGCGAACCGTTGAGATTTTGCGAGCTTTGCCTCTTTCTCCATTTGAAAACTCCTTTCCATCAAACTCGTAATAGGAAAGATACTCAATGAATGCTTCAAGATGAATGAGGTTAATGCCCTCAAGATCTCTCAATTCTATATTTTTTGGGTCTTTTTTCAGCTTAAAAAAGGGAACTCTTTTGACCAAGTAGTCAAAGAATATACGCAAATCGTACGCATAATTTAGACGGGTGAGAGCAGTTGTTTGTGGCTCAATGCCCACAAAAAACTCATCACAAAACTCAGGCAAATCTTCGCGTATGCCCAAAAGCTTGCGAGTTGTTTCTTTGTCACGTTCTTTGAAATAGTCTGCCATAAGATTCCTTTAACTTTTCTTAAAATTATAATAGCAAACTATTCGCAAAATGTCAATATTGGATAATAGTAAAACCACAACATTTGGCACTCTCAAAGGTTGGGGAAGTGGTATATGTGGTGGTTTTAATATTATAGAAATGGTTGAAAATCAGTTAGTGTCAAAATTTTCTTTGATCTTTGCAAGGATTTTGCTTTCCAACCTGCTTACTTGAACCTGTGACACGCCAAGCTCTTTTGCCACTTCACTTTGTGTTTTGTCCCTGAAATATCTTAAAACAATTATTTTGCGTTCACGTTCGGGCAAAGAGGATATGGCATCTTTGATTATCAACTTGTCCAGCTCCTTTTCTGGTGTGTTTTTATCTGCTATTTTATCTCCCAACGTTAAATCTTCATCTTCATCAATGCTTTCATTTAGAGAAAGCACCATTTTTGTCGTGTCAAGAGCAAAAATTATGTCGCTTTCATCGCATTCAAAAACGGATGCCAGCTCATCAACTGTCGGGCTTGGTTTGCCTGCTTTTTCCTGTTGATCTGTGTACATTGCAATTTTGTGGGATAGAGTTTTTGCATAGCGAGATACTTTGATTTGTCCGTCATCACGCAGAAATCTCTTGATTTCTCCAGTAATCATTGGCACGGCATAGGTGGAGAAGCGCACGCAAAATGACGCATCAAAGCCCATCATTGCTTTTGTAAAGCCCATTGCACCCAATTGAATTAAGTCCTCGTATTCAAGACGGCCTCGGAAGCGTTTTACAACAGATTTTATTAGAGGCATATTTTGTTCTATCAAAGCATCTTTAGCGTCGTTATCACCCGATTGTGCTTGCTGTATTAGGCAAAGGGTTTCTTCGTGGCTTAACATGATTTGAATGATTTGCTCATGGTTATTGTAGTGCCTTGGCCCGGGGCAGAAACAATTTCAACGGTATCCATAAATGTTTCCATAATTGTGAAGCCCATGCCACTTCGTTCATCGCCCCCGCTTGTGTACATAGGTTCACGGGCTTTGTCTATGTCCTCAATGCCTTTTCCATTGTCACTTATAGTGACAAAAAGTACATTGTCATGTATTTCTGATATAATTGATATTGCGCCAAAGTCATCGTAGGCGTGAACAACGCAATTGGTGACTGCTTCGCTGACAGCGGTTTTCACGTCGTTGATTTCCTCTATGGTGGGGGATAGCGTCAATGCAAAAGCGGACACGGCATTGCGGGCAAAAGCTTCGTTTTGGCTTATAGCAGGGATCTGCATTTTGAAATAATTGTCCATAATCTCTCCTTATATCTTTGGGCAGATTGAGTAAATTCCGCTGGTGCGAAAAACTCTGTCAACGTGGGTTGATACGTTTTTTAATATCAATTCAATTTTTTTGGCAGAAAGTTTTTTATATCTGCCAAAAATCAAGCCAATTCCTGTACTGTCAACAAAAGTGACCCTTGAAAAATCAAAGACTACTTGTTTTAGACCCGGTTTTTCGGTGAGAATGTCTATGTCGGAGCGTATTAATGAAACATAATGTTCATCAACATCGCCGACAAGTTCAATGATCAGCTGGTCAGATAGATATTTATACTTCACAATTTTGCCCTCCGGATATATAATAATGTAGAAGGCAAATCATGGCGTGAGAGTTGCTGTCGCAATTTAAAACATAACATAGAAAAAAATCGATAAAAACTTGAAAAAACTCTTTAAATTTTGTTGACAAGTTTTTTTGTGTATTGTATATTAAAGGGGTCGTGAATCCCCTTCGGGGTGTGGCGCAGTTTGGTAGCGCACTTGGTTTGGGACCAAGGGGCCGGAAGTTCAAATCTTCTCACCCCGACCACTTACACGACATGCCGAAAAGATTCGGGCCTTTAGCTCAGTTGGTTAGAGCGGTCGGCTCATAACCGATTGGTCCGCGGTTCGAGTCCGTGAAGGCCCACCATATACAAAAGTATGGCCCGGTAGTACAGTTGGTTAGTACGCCAGCCTGTCACGCTGGAGGTCAGGGGTTCGAGCCCCCTCCGGGTCGCCAAAATAAATGAGGCAG
>JAFVYE010000012.1 GCA_017500745.1 Clostridia bacterium
CTCGGCCTTGGGGGCAGGAGCGGGCTTATCTTCAGGTTTGGTTTCTTCCTTTATAGGCTCAGCCTTCTTTTTGGGAGTGATTGTTGCCGTGCCCCAAATGTCTGCTTCACTAAATTCCTTTTTGACGGGAGGAGTTTTGGGTTTTGCAGGTGCTTTTGGCTTTTTAGGTTCGGCCTTGGGGGCAGGAGTAATGTCAATGGCGTAATCATATGACATATCCATTGAATTCTTGGAAAAACTGTCTGACAAGGAGATTTGTCCTGTTTTTGCAGGCTTTGCAACCTTGACAGCAGGTGCAGTAGTGCTTTCTATTGCTTTTTGAGGAGCGTCAACCTTGGTTGCTACAACAGGTTCTTCAACGGGAGCAATAACAGTGTCGGCCTCGGGCTCTTTTCCCTCAATTTGAGGCGCAACAGGCGCATCAATAATTGCACTTTCTTGAGCAGGGGTAGGGGCGTCAGGTCTTGTAAGCAGTGTGCCAATTGGGGCATCATCATCGTCATCAAGGATTTCTGCATCAAAAAAGATGATTTCATCTTCAAGAACGGTGTTTTTTTGCATAAAAAAACTCCTCCATCCATTAATTGATAATATATTAACATAGTTAATATTATTTTTCAAGTTCATTTTTTGCTTTTTCGCAAAATAATTGAATTTTGACACTATATGTGGTAGAATATATGTGCAATGAACTACAATTTTGACCTCAATGATCAACAGCGTAAGGCAGTTTATGACGTCAATGGTCCAGTCCTTGTCATAGCTGGCGCTGGCAGTGGTAAAACTCGTGTATTGACCGCGAGAATTTGTCATTTGGTTGAAATTGGAGTCAATCCATACAATATCCTTGCCATAACTTTTACAAACAAGGCAGCAGGAGAGATGAAATCTCGCATTGAGTCTGCTCTTGGCATGATGACGTCAATGTGGATCAGCACCTTTCACTCAATGTGTGCTCGCATATTAAGATATGATTGCGATCGTATAGGATATGACAGCAACTTTACAATTTATACCGAGCTTGAAAGTGAAAGAGTTGTCAAGAGAATTTGCCCTAACGTAGTGGGAGCAGACGTCAAAAAGAAAGGTGATTATCTTTGGCACATATCAAATGCGAAAACAAATGCAATGTCGCCTGAGGAATATTATTACGAAATCAATCGTGATTACACGGACGCCAAAATAATTTATGGCGTATATTCCGCCTACGAAAAGGAACTTCAATCATCAAACGCCATTGACTTTGATGATTTGTTGTTGAAAACGGTTGAGCTTTTTGAAAAAAATCCGGACGTCCTTGAAAAATATCAAAACCGCTTTGAATACGTCAATGTTGATGAATTCCAAGACACCAACACGTTGCAATATAAGTTGATCAAATTGCTGTCTGCAAAGCATGGCAACGTTTTTGTGGTTGGAGATGAGGACCAAAACATTTATAGTTGGCGTGGTGCAGAAATCAAAAACATCCTTGGATTCCCTAAAGATTTTGAGGGAGCAAAGGTGTACAAGCTTGAACAAAATTATCGTAGCGCAACTGGCATTTTGGATGCTGCAAACAACGTTATCAAAAACAATGTTGCCCGCAACAAAAAGAACCTTTGGAGTGAGCACAGAGATGACAATTGCATTGAGTACTTTGAAGCGTACAGCGATAGAGATGAGTCCTCTTACGTATCAAGGCAAATAAATTGGCTGATTTCCCTTGGCAGAGAATATCGTGATATTGCAGTACTTGTTAGAGCAAACTCGCTCACTCGCCTTTTTGAAGAAGAATTTAATCTGCACGGCATTCCATATAAAGTTTTTGGTGGCTTTAGATTTTTTGAAAGAAAAGAAATAAAGGACACCTTGGCATATGTTCGTCTTGCACTTAATCCAAGTGACAACGACAGTCTGTTGAGGGTGATAAATTATCCAACACGAGGCATCGGTGCAAAGTCCGTTGAGGAACTGAAACAAGTGGCGCACGACAACAATATGACAATGTTTTCTGTGCTAATCAATCCGGGATTTCTCAATCAAAACACTGCCAAAAAGTTGTCACCTTTCCTTGATATTGCAATGGATATCATTGAGCAGAGCAAGCGTCTTGCTCCCGTTGAATTTATGCAATACGTCATTAGAAGAAGTGGCATAGAAAACTCTCTCTTGCTGTCAAAAGAGAAGGATGACACCAATGCGCTTGAAAACGTTTTTGAATTGGTGGGGGCGGTTGAAAATTTCATCAAAGACAACCCCAAAGCCACCATTTCTGACTTTATGCAGTCAGTTGCTTTGGTGTCTGACACAGATGAAATGGATGACGACAACTACGTCACTATTGCCACCGTCCATGCAGTAAAAGGTCTTGAATTTGACACCGTGTTTGTTGTTGGTCTTGAGGAAGGGATCTTTCCTGTCAACAGAGCAATTGCAAGTGGTGACATTGAGGAAGAAAGGCGACTCATGTACGTTGCAATCACTCGTGCAAAGCGTAGGTTGTATGCAACAAGTGCAAGACAACGTTTCCGCTTTGGCGAAGTGACTTATGCACCCAAAAGCCGTTTTATAACCGAAATGCAAGGCGGTAAAGTGTCTGTTCGTGCTACAAACAGCATGTATAAAGGAGCCACCACAAAATACAATTTTGACGTTCAAAAGGCAATTGCAACTGCTGTTTATGGCAAGGACAACCCCAAGGCACACTTCAACAAAAATCTTGTTTCAAACCTGTCTCAACAACAAAAGCAAAAATCAAATATTGACTTTTCTGTGTATAAACAAGGTGCAATTGTTGAACACTCAAAGTTTGGCAGGGGCATCATAATATCAACTGTTGGATCTGGCGAAGATACAACGGCAGCAATTGCGTTTAAGGGCCTTGGAGTCAAACGATTCTCCCTTGCAATTGCGCATCAACATCTCAAGATAATAGAGGAGTAGTATGGACAATTATTCAAGAATGAAAGAGCTCGTTGAGTTGCTCAACAAATATGCATCACTTTACTACGAGCAAGACGCTCCTGTGGTCTCTGATGCTGAGTATGATGCTCTGTATGATGAACTGCGTCGCCTTGAAGAGAGCGAGGGCTATTCCTTAAAAAATTCACCTACTCACAGGGTTGGTGGCGCACCTCAAAAGAAGTTTGAACAAACCAAGCATCTTCTCCGACTTTATTCACTTGACAAGTGCCAAAGCATAGAGGAATTTTATGACTGGTGTGCACGCACAGAAAAAACAATTTCGCCCCTTCCCACACTCACCGCAGAATACAAGTTTGATGGACTCACGCTCAACCTGCTTTACGACAACGGAAAACTTGTTCAAGCAACAACAAGAGGAGATGGCGTGACGGGAGAAATTGTCACGGCACAAGTGCGCACAATATCAAAGTTGCCCAAGGAAATCAAATACAAGGGTAGAATAGAAATTCAAGGCGAAGGCATCATGCGTTTGTCAGCGTTTGACAAATACAACCTTACTGCAACAGAGCCATTAAAAAACGCAAGAAACGGTGTTGCCGGCGCAATTCGCAATCTCAACCCCGCAGTGACGGCTGAAAGAAACTTGTCATTTTTTGCTTACAACATTGGCTACAGCGACAAGACTTTTGCAACGCAAAAAGATATCCGTGAATTTTTGATTGAGCAAGGATTTGAAACAGAGGGCGATTTTTCTGTTGTCAATTCAAAGGAAGAAATAGAAGATTATATCAACAGAGCAGAAAAGGCAAGAGGTGGCCTTGATTATCTCATTGACGGCCTTGTGTTTAAGGTTGACAATCTTTCATTCCGTGATGAATTGGGATACACAGAAAAATTTCCAAAGTGGGCGATCGCTTACAAGTTTAAAGCCGATGAGCGCACTACAACCCTTGAAGACGTTGTGTGGCAGGTGTCACGTAGTGCAAAGCTCAATCCTCTCGCAATCCTTGATCCCGTTGATATCGGTGGCGTAACTGTCAAAAGAGCAACGTTGAACAACTATGGAGACATTCTCCGCAAAAACGTAAAGATAGGGGATAGGGTGTTTATAAGGCGCTCAAATGACGTTATCCCCGAAATTATGGGTGTTGCAGAAACTTATGAGCACTCAAAAATCATTGAAAAGCCAACCGTGTGCCCTGCTTGCGGAGCGCCTGTCCAAGAGGTTGGAGCATTTTTGTATTGTACAGGCGAGCATTGTGCTCCTCAAGTGATTTCTATGCTTGACCATTTTACATCCAAAGATGCAATGGATATTGAGGGATTTAGTGAAAAAACTGCAGAGCAATTTTACAATGAAATTGAACTTAGATCTGTGGTTGATTTGATGAATCTAAAAGCAAAAGATATGTTTGGCCTTGAGGGCTTTGGTGACAAAAAAATCAGCAATCTATTGGCCTCAATTGACAAATCCAAGCACACAACAACAGACAGATTTTTGTACGCACTTGGCATTGACGGCATTGGAAAAAAGACTGCAAAAGACCTAATTAAGCGCTTTAGAACACTGAAATCATTGCAAGATGCAACCTTTGAAGAACTTTCTCAAGTTGATGGAATTGGTGGCATCCTTGCAAACAACATTGTTGAATATTTTGCTGATGAGAGCAATAAAAAAATCATCTCTGACTTGATTCAAAGTGGCGTTGTCATAGAAGAAATTCAAGAGGTTGACGGGGTGTTTAAGGGCATGAAATTTGTTTTGACTGGCTCTTTGCCCACACTTAAAAGAGGTGAAGCAACTGCAATTATTGAGCAAAACGGAGGCGAAGTTGCTTCGTCAGTTTCAAAGGCCGTCAATATTGTTCTTGCCGGAGAAGATGCTGGAAGCAAGCTTGAAAAGGCAAAGAAGCTTGGCATTAAGATAATCTCTGAAAACGAATTTAAAGCCATGCTTGAGTGATATTCGTTTCAATTCATAAATTAAGACGCATTTTGCGTCTTTTTTTATTTTAACTGACTTTTTTACTTAAAAAACAAAGTTTTTTGTTGAAATTTTAAAAATTGTCAAAGAAATGTTGTCAGTTTAATTTTTATTTGTTATAATGCTTAAAATTATATACACAGGCGGATACGCGTATGCACAGCATGACTGGCTATGGCAAAGGCATTGCCGAAGCCAATGGAAAGAAAATTACAATAGAAATCAAAACTGTCAATCACAGATATTTGGACTTTGGGCTTAAATTCCCCAAGACCTTTATGTTTTTGGAAGACGCAATGAAAAAGAAGATCGGCAGTGTCATCACTCGTGGCCATTTGGATTTGTATCTGTCCTATGAGCAGGCAGAATGCGCAAAGGGTGGCTACGTTGTGGATTTTGATCTTCTTGACAATTATCTTGCAATCGCAAAGGAGATGGAACAAAAAACCGGCCTTCAAAGTGATGTGACCATAAGTTCGCTTTTGCGTAACGGCGACATTGTAACAAGGGCAGAGTCCGATGAAGATGAAGATGAACTCAAAGACCTCACGATGAAGGCACTTGATGATGCTTTGACAGCTCTCATATCTGCAAGACAAAAGGAAGGAGATGCAATCAAAGCAGATCTGATGTCAAAGCTTGAAAATATGCAGCGTGCTCTTGACAAAATCAAGGCCCTTGCCCCAACTGTAACCAAGGAATATCGCGAAAAACTTCATGCGCGCATTGATGATGCCATCAAAAATGCTATTGATGAAGCTCGCCTTGCAACAGAAGTTGCGGTGTTTGCAGACAAGTGTTGCATAGATGAGGAAATCACTCGTCTTGGCGCGCATATTGAAATTATGAAAAAAACTCTCACACTTTCAAAGCCAATTGGCAGAGATCTTGACTTTAGAGTGCAAGAGATGAACAGAGAAACAAATACAATCGGAAGCAAAGCAAACCTGCTTGCAATAACGGAAGAAGTTCTCTCACTCAAAAATGAGATTGAAAAAATCCGTGAACAAGCACAAAACGTTGAATAATTACAGCACAAAAGAGGACATCTTAGGAGACATTATGAAAGGACTTGCAGTTGTTATTTCTGGACATAGCGGAGCAGGCAAAAGCACGGTAATTGACCTTGTTATGAAGGCACTTCCCGATATGCAGTTTTCTGTTTCTTGTACAACAAGAAAACCCAGAGCGTACGAGGTTGATGGAGTCAACTACTACTTTATCACCGAAGAGCAGTTTGACAAATACGTTGAGGATGACGCATTTGTGGAACATACAAGAACTTTTACATACCACTACGGCACTTTGAAAAGCGAAATTGAACGTAGCATTTGCAATGGACTTGACATTTTGCTTGAACTCAACGTGGTAGGCGCAGAAAATCTAAAAAAGCTTTATCCTGAAGATTGCTTGACAATATTCATTGATCCTCCCTCAATTGATGATCTCAAAGCACGACTTATCGGAAGGAATAGCGAAACTCCTGAAACCCTTGCACGTCGCCTTGCAGAGATAGATTTTGAACGCACAAAGATTTGCAATTACGACCACGTTGTGATCAATGACGTGGCTGAAGATTGCGCAAATAAAATTCTTGAACTAATCAAGACTGCACACCAAAACAGAATTTAGTTCTATCTTTGATAGAAAAATAGGAGAAAATAGACTATGATGATCGATCCCCCCATTGACAAACTTATCAAACATGCAGAATGTCGCTATGCTCTCACATGCGCAGTAGCAAAACGCACACGTGAGCTCCTTACAAGCGAAAGCGCAACTCTGGATAAGAGTGGCGAAAAAGCAATCACCCTTGCTTGCAAGGAAATCTACGAGGACAAGCGCATTATCGTCCGCGAAAACTAATTATGCTTTACGGAAAAAATATCGTCCTTGGTGTGACGGGTTGTATTGCCGCCTACAAGGCGTGTGATATTGTGTCTCGTCTTAAAAAGCTTGGTGCAAACGTTGACGTCATAATGACAGACAACGCTTGCCAATTTGTCATGCCTTTGTCATTTGAAACTCTGTCGGGCAACGCAGTTGTCACAGACACTTTCAAGCGAGTGGACGAGTTTGACGTAAAACACGTGTCACTTGCCAAAAAAGCCGATCTTTTTTTGGTTGCTCCTGCCACAGCAAACATAATTGGAAAATTTGCATGGGGTATAGCAGATGATATGCTCTCAACAACATACATGGCATCAAAAGCGCCCAAGGTGATTTGTCCCGCCATGAACACCAATATGTACGAAAGTGAGGCAGTTGTTGAAAACATCCAAACTTTGAAGGATAGGGGCGTTGTTATCGTTGATGCAATCTCTGGTAGACTTGCTTGCGGTGACACAGGAAAAGGCAAGATGGCAGAGCCCGTTGACATCGTAAAGGTTGTTGAGGACATCCTCCAACCCGTTCAAGACTTCAAGGGCAAAAAGGTGCTTGTCACCTCTGGCGCAACCGAAGAGGATATTGATGGCGTACGTGTGATAACGAATCACTCAAGCGGAAAGATGGGAGCATCAATTGTAAAAGCTCTTATTGATCGTGGAGCAGAGGTCACACTTGTCCATGGCAAAACATCCGTGGCTGTGCCGAGTGGCGTGTTTAAAGCCGTTTCAGTGACCACAACGTGTGAGCTCCTTGACGTAGTCAAGGAAAACTTTGATCAAGACTTGTTTATTATGGCTGCAGCACCTGCCGACTATCGTGTCAAAAACAAGTCAAATCAAAAAATCAAAGCAGAAACTGTCGTCCTTGAACTTGAAAAAAATCCCGATGTTGCAGCATACGTAGGGGCAAACAAGGATGACAAAACTTTGGTAGTTTTTTCTGCAGAAACAGAAAATCTTATTGAAAATGCCAAAGGCAAATTGAAAAAGAAGAATGCTGATTACGTTGTTGCAAATGGCGTTTCAAAAACCGGTGTTGGTTTTTACTCTGACAACAATGAAGCAACAATCATCAGCACTTCAGGATATAGTGTTGAAAGTGGTCTCGTGACAAAAGACCAGCTTGCTCACATCATCCTTGACACTATTGCAGATTGCAAATGATTTTAGAAGTAATCGTTGACATTTCAAGCGCCGAAGTTGACAGAACGTTTGACTATATTGGCGATGATATACCTCTTGGAAGTCGTGTTTCTGTTGAGTTTGGAAAAAAGAGACTTCTGGGCTTTGTGATTGGCAAAAAAGACACTTCAAATTTTGAAAAACTAAAAAAAGCAACTTTAATTGACAGCCCCATTGACGAAAAACAATTGCAACTTATGGACTATATGCGCAGCAAATATAACCTGCGTTATATTGATGTGTTGAGATTGTTTTTGCCCACCAAACTTCGTGAGGAGAAAAACCCTGAATATACAAGAATTTTTCTCAAACCCACTTTGAAGTTGTCCTACGATGATGCAATAGCACAAATTGGCCCAAGGGCAAAAAAGCAAATAGAACTCTACGACTTTTTGGTATCAAAAGGTGGTGGATTTCTTGCTCAAATGGTCAATCTTTATGGAGCATCTGCCGTAAAGGGTCTTCGTGATAAAGGATTGGTTGATGAAACTGACGTTCATGAAAGACGTGTTCCTCTCGGCACCCTTGACAGAAAGGACAAAGAGGTTGTGCTTACCAATGCTCAGCAAGATGCAGTAAATCAAATTGTAGGCGGACAAGGCGTATATCTTCTTCATGGAGTCACAGGCAGTGGCAAGACAGAGATTTATCTCCACGTGATTGAACATTTTTTGAAAATTGGCAAAACGTCAATTATGCTTGTGCCTGAAATTTCGCTCACCCCCCAAATGCTTGGCATATTTAGAGCAAGATTTGGCGATAAAGTGGCAATTCTTCACTCTGGTTTGAACGCAAGTGAACGATACGATGAGTGGAAAAGGTTGAGAACAGGGGAAGCACAAATTGCCATTGGTGCACGCAGTGCAATATTTGCACCCCTCACAAATCTTGGGGCCATTTTCATTGATGAAGAGCACGACACAAGCTACATTAGCGAATCTAATCCAAGATATGACACAAGAGAAGTTGCAGAGGAGAGGGCAAAGATTGCTGGCGCAGTTTTGGTTCTCGGATCAGCAACACCAGATATATGCACATATCAAAAGGCGGTTGAAGGCAAGTTCAATTTGATTACCTTGCCGGATAGAATTTCTGCCCACAAGTTGCCTGATATGGAAATCGTTGATATGACCTACGAATTTCGTTGTGGCAATCGCTCTCCTTTTTCAAGCACGCTTATTGACGCAATAGGTCAAGCTCTGTCAAGAAAGGAACAAGTAATTTTGTTCTTGAACAGACGCGGATATTCGTCCTTTATTAGATGTAAGGATTGCGGGTACATCCCAACCTGCGACATATGTGACGTGTCAATGACCTATCACAAGGGCGAGGACAACCTCAAATGTCACTATTGCGGGGCAACAAAAGCTCCCATGACAACTTGCCCCAAATGTGGCTCTCACAATATGAAAAATGGCAGAGTTGGCACGGAAAAGTTGGTGGAAGAGTTGGAGTCAATCTTCAATGGCATGAAGTGTCTTAGAATGGACTATGACACCACAACTGGCAAGGATGCCTATTTTCATATTCTTGATCAATTCGCAAAGGGGGAGGCGGACATTTTGGTTGGCACTCAAATGATTGCCAAAGGCCATGACTTTCCAAACGTTACTTTGGTTGGAATCATTGAGGCAGATGCTGCGTTGTTTATGTCTGACTACCGTGCAAGTGAACGCACCTTCCAACTTGTCACACAGGTTGCAGGCCGTGCAGGCAGAGCAGAAAAAAAGGGAAGAGTTGTCCTGCAGGCATTTTGGCCATCCCACTATGTTTTCAAATTTGCTAAGACCTATGATTACAACGGATTCTTTGGCACAGAAAACAACAGACGTCTTGTGACGGGATTTCCTCCCTATAAGGATCTTGTGCGTGTAATGATTGCATCCACAGACGCAGATGATGGCAGAGAAAGCGCACGAAACACATATATTGCCGTGCGTGATTTGCAACAGAAGTACGGCAAATTCCCCTTCATCAATCTTACAAGATCACCATTCAAATATCTAAAAGGTCAATATCGCTTCCAAATCGTAATGCGACTTGACCCTGCAAATGCTGAAATGGTGACAAAAGACACATATAAAATTGTCAGCGACAATCGCCCTAAAAAGGGTAGTGCTTTCGTTGAAATTAATCCACAAAATTTGTATTAAAGGTGAATTATGGCAAAAAGACTCATTGTTCAAGTCCCCGACCCTATTTTGTCTAAGAAATGTAGAGAAGTTGAAAGTTTTGATCAAAAACTTTGGACACTTCTTGATGATATGAAAGAAACGCTCAAAGAAGCCGAAGGCGCAGGCCTTGCTGCACCTCAAGTTGCAGTCTTAAAGCGTGTTGCCCTCGTTGACACAGAAGATGGCTTTTTTGAACTTATCAACCCTGTCATTAAATCAATGAAAGGAGAGCAAACCGGCATTGAAGGATGCCTTTCTGTCAAAGGGAAGTATGGCACCGTGACAAGAGCAAACGAGGTCAAAGTTGAAGCTCAAGACAGATATGGAAAAAAACACACTTACAAAGTAAGTGGATTTTCCGCTCGTGCTTTTCAACATGAAATTGATCATCTTGACGGCATTGTTTACACAAGCAAATGCAATGATTTGATGGAAGAAGAGGATTGATGAAAATTATATTTATGGGCACTCCCGATTTTTCGGCAGAGGTCTTCAAAAAACTTAATAGTGTATATCCTGTAAGTGCAGTTGTCACAGGCGTTGACAAGCCCGTTGGCAGAAAAATGGTTCTCACGCCATGTCCCCTCAAAATAGAAGCGCAAAATGCAGGCGTGCCAGTTTTGCAATACGAAAAGGTGTCTCGCCAAGGCATAGAGGACATTGAGGCTCTTGAACCGGATCTTGTGATTACGGCCGCCTTTGGACAAATCCTTTCAGACAGATTTTTGGCAATACCCAAGTACGGCGTAATAAACGTGCACGCATCACTTTTACCAAAGCATAGGGGTGCATCTCCCATTCAATCTGCAATGCTTGCAGGTGACAAAACAACTGGCATCACGATTATGAAAACAGTAAAAGAAGTTGATGCTGGCGACATGCTTCTGAAGCGAGAAATTGAAATTTTGCCCGAAGATTATGCAGACACACTCTTTGACAAGATGGCAGTGCTTGGTGGCGAGGCCATTGTTGAGGCAGTGCGACTTATTGAAAGTGGCGAGGCCGTGTTCACTCCTCAAGACCACAGTCAAGCAACTCATTGCATTAAGATAACCAAGGCAGAAGGACAAATCAATTTTGCAAATGACAAAAACTATCTCCGCAACTTTGTCCACGCAATGAATCCTTGGCCATCTGCTTATACCTTTGTCGGTGGCAAACAACTAAAAATCTTTGACCTTTTGCCTGTTGATGATGACACCGAGGCAGAATGTGGCACGGTCATTTATGCAGACAAAGCCCATGGCATCGTTGTCAAGTGTGGTGACGGCGCAGTTAGACTTGTCCGCATACAACTTGAAGGAAAGGGCAAAACCGACGACGTTTCCTTCCTTAATGGAAATAAAGACATAAAAGTTGGGGTTACACTTGCTTGAGAAAGTATTTTGACAGCGCATTAAAAATATTGACAAACATCTTTGACGAAGGGAGTTATTCCAATCGTGCTTTGTCAAGCGACAAAACAAACGATATGACAACAAAGCTTGTCTATGGTGTTTTGGAGCGCAACGTTGAAATTGAGCATATTCTTTCAACTTTGGTCAAAAAGACACCCAAGGGCAAGGTCTATACGTTGCTCAAAATTGGCACTTACGCTCTTATGCATCTTGACAACGTGCCCAACTTTGCAATAGTCAGCGAATGTGTTGAAGTTGCCAAATCAAATGGTTTGCACGGTCAAAGTGGATTTGTCAATGCGGTGCTCAAGCGCGTTTCAAGAGGGGAGTACACTCTTCCAAAGGAAACGGACAAAAATTATCTTTCCGTCAAATACTCTTTGCCACAATGGTTTATTGACGCATTGTATAATGAATACGAAAAGTCACAAGTCAACGCTTTGCTTGAAAGTGAAGTGGCAACAGGCGAGTCTATCCGCATAAATTCCAAAATTAATAGACAAGAAGTTTTGGACAAACTTGCAAAAGCAAACATTGGTTTTAAAGATGGAGAGTGTGGCACGATTATTGCATCAGCGGACTCTAAGGCCATCAAAGACCTCTTTAACAGTGGGCATATAACGTTTCAAGCCACATCATCAATCAAAGCCGTAGAGGCGCTTGGAGTATTAGGACAGGCAAAAGTCCTTGATCTGTGCTCAGCTCCTGGCGGAAAAGCTATATTAATTGGCGAAACTGCCCCTGATTGCGAAGTGACAGCTTGCGACCTGTACAAGCACAGAATTGAATTGATTGAGAAATATGCCAAACGAATGGACGTAACCAATGTCAATGTCGTCCTTAACGATGCAACAAAACTCAGAAAAGAGTGGATTAGCAAGTTTGATTACGTGCTTGTTGATGCGCCTTGTTCCTGTTTTGGCACGTACAAAAAGCATCCGGACGTGTTTTTGAATCGCAATTACAATGATTGTGTAAAAAACTCGTCAACACAAAAAAATATACTCAAAAATGCAGTTGAGTACGCAAAGGTTGGCGGTACGATTGTGTATTCAACCTGCACACTCTTCAATGTTGAAAACATTGACGTCGTCAATTCCGTATTGGTTGGCAGCGTTGTACTTGACAATTTTGACAGCGCAAATCTTCCCAACGACAAAGCAACCATTCGCATTTTACCCTCTGATGGTAGTGACGGATTTTTCATTGCAAAACTCAAAAAAATATGATTGATCTATTGTCCCTCAATCTTAATGAACTCAAGGAGTTGTTCCCCGAGCCCAAATATCTTGGTGGACAGCTTTTCACGTTTTTGCACAATGGTTGTTCATTTGATGAAATGACGTCCTTGAAGAAAGATCTTAGAGAACAATTAAAAGCAGAATACATCACAAATCCCGTGACAATTTTGAAAAAATTCGTAGGCAAAAGTGGCACAATTAAATATCTATTCGCGTTGACGGATGGCAACCTCATTGAAGGCGTATATATGCCTCACGATTATGGCAACACTCTGTGTCTGTCAACTCAAATAGGTTGCAGAATGGGTTGCAGTTTTTGTGCAAGTGGCCTTGACGGATTGCTCAGAAACCTCACCCCCGGCGAAATGCTTGGTCAAGTCGTTGCAGTAAATCGTGACAATGGTGGCACAACAAAAGATAGGGCAGTCACCAACTTGGTGCTTATGGGCAGTGGAGAGCCCTTTGACAACTATCAAAACGTGCTCAAATTCCTTGACCTTGTGTCACACGAAAAGGGCATTGGCATAAGCGAAAGAAACATATCTCTTTCAACTTCTGGCCTTGCTGACAAAGTAAGAGAATTTGCAGATAGCGGGCACAAGGTGACCTTGTCCATTTCATTGCACGCTCCTTTTGATGAGCTCCGTTCAAGCATTATGCCCGTCAATAAAAAATATAACATTCAGAATATTGTATCAGCGTCCAAATATTATTTTGAAAAGACAGGCAGACGAGTAATCTTTGAATATACGCTCATCAAAGGCACAAACGACAGCCCGGAATGCGCAAAGGAACTTGCATCTCTCACAAGAGGATTTCCGACCCACGTAAACCTCATACGCCTCAACGAAGTGAAGGAGCGCAACCACAAAGCCCCAACCGAGGATGCAACCAAAGAGTTTTTGAAGCGTCTTGAGGCACTTGGAGTGTCCGCCACAATCCGTCGCTCATTGGGCAACGACATTGAAGGCGCTTGCGGTCAACTTAGAAGAAGATATCTTGAAGAACAATCAAAATAACAATATGGCAAAACAATCAAAAACATTAAAAGGCAGGGTTATAAAGGCCGTTGCATCCAAGTTTTTTGTTGACACCTCTGATGGTGTCAAGGTTTGTTTTGCACGCAAAAAACTCAAGCTTGATGGCAACATTTACGTTGGCGATTACGTTGAAATTGAAAAAGATCGTGATGCCTACGTAATAGAAATGGTTGAAAAACGCAAAAATCAACTTATCAGACCCTATGTCAGCAACGTTGACGTTTGCCTGATTGTCATCGCACCTGAACCTGCACCAGACTTTTTGTTGGTTGACAAAGTCATTATAAATTGTCTTGTAGAAGATATAGAACCCGTTATTCTTGCCAACAAGTGTGACCTTGGACACATTGACTTGTCTGAATACAACGGTGTTGTCAAATGCTTTGAGATCTCTGCAGAAACCGCAGAGGGTATAAA
>JAFVYE010000097.1 GCA_017500745.1 Clostridia bacterium
CCTCCCGATCTTCGTCCTATGGTTCAACTTGACGGTGGCCGTTTTGCAACAAGCGACCTCAATGACCTCTATCGCAGAGTCATCAACCGCAACAACCGTTTGAAGAAGCTCAAGGAAATCGGCGCACCTGACATCATCGTCCGCAACGAAAAGCGCATGCTCCAAGAAGCAGTTGACGCCCTCATTGACAACGGCCGTAGAGGCAAGGCAGTCAGCGGTCCCGGCAACAGAGACCTCAAGTCACTTTCCGGCATGCTCCGTGGTAAGCAAGGTCGCTTCAGACAAAACCTCCTTGGCAAACGTGTTGACTACTCAGGCCGTTCAGTTATCGTTGTTGGTCCTGAACTCAAGCTTTATCAATGCGGTCTTCCCAAGGAAATGGCACTTGAACTCTTCAAGCCCTTCATCATGAAGAAGCTTGTTGAACAAAACCTCTGCCACAACATCAAGAGCGCAAAGCGCTTTGTTGACACAGGCAAGCACCAAGTTTGGGATATCCTTGAAGAGATCATCAAAGATCATCCCGTCCTCTTGAACCGTGCTCCTACGCTCCACCGTCTTGGCATCCAAGCATTTGAGCCCGTCCTCGTAGAAGGCAGAGCAATCAAGCTTCATCCTCTTGCATGTACCGCATTCAACGCTGACTTTGACGGCGACCAAATGGCAGTGCACGTGCCCCTCTCCATTGAGGCACAAGTTGAAGCAAGAATTTTGATGCTTTGTACAAACAACATCTTGAAGCTGTCAGACGGCAGACCTATCGTGTCACCTGCACAAGATATGGTCATTGGTTCTTACTATCTCACCATCGTCCGCCCCGGCGGTCTTGGCGAAGGCAAGATCTTCAGCTCATTTGATGAAGCAATGATGGCATATCAATGTGGCGACATCACAGCACAATCCCTCGTGTACATCCGCACTCCTTACACAAAGGCAGACGGCACAGTGGGCACAAAGATGCTCCACACCACAGTTGGACGTTGCATCTTCAACAGCAACCTCCCTCAAGATCTCCACTTCATTGACAGAGACAATGAAAAGCTTGCTGGCGAGCTTGAACTCAACGGCATCCTTGGCGTAAACTGCCTCATTGATCAAAAGCAATTTGTTGCACTTTCAAAGGCAACAACCGCAGAGGAAGTGAGAAACATCACTCGCCGTCAAGATCTTGATGACAACAAGGCACAAAAGATCCTTGATGAAATCGCAAAGGCAGTGGCAGAAGGTGTTGACATTGAAGGCGAAGAAGTCCGTGAAAAGACTCTTCTCCGCAAGGCAATCCAAAAGATCCTTGGCGAAAAGGCAATCGCAATTGGCAAGAAGCAACTTTCACTCATCGTTGACAACTGCTTCAAGTATCACGGTGCAACCGAAACCGCAAACACCCTTGACCTCATCAAAGCACTTGGCTATAAGTACTCCACCCTCGGCGCAGTGACAACCAGCGTCTTTGATATGCACGTCCCTGAAAACAAGAAAAAGGTTATTGAGGACGCAGAAAAGAAGGTCATCGCAATTGAACGCAACTACGCAAGAGGCATCGTCACAGACGAAGAACGCTATCAAACCGTTATCAAGATTTGGAAGGAAGCAACCGATGCAGTCACCGAACACCTTGTCGATGGTCTTGACGACTTCAACCCCATCTGGATGATGGCAAACTCTGGTGCTCGTGGCAACATGTCACAGATCCGTCAGCTTGCAGGTATGCGTGGCTTGATGGCCAACCCTAAAGGCGAAACCATTGAGCTCCCCGTCCGCGCAAACTTCCGTGAAGGCCTTTCAGTTCTTGAATACTTCATCTCATCACACGGTGGACGTAAAGGTCTTGCAGACACCGCTCTTAAGACAGCGGACTCAGGTTATCTTACCCGTCGTCTTGTTGACGTCTCACACGCAGTTATCGTCCGTGAGCAAGATTGTGGCGACACCAAGGGCTCAAGAGTCACACCCATCATGGATGGCAAGACTGTCATTGAGTCACTTGCAGACCGTATTGCAGGCAGATATGCAATGGAGGACGTCATTGATCCTTTCACCGGCGAAGTCCTTGCAGAAGCAGATACAATGATTTCAACCGATCAAGCAAAGGCAATTGACAGCGCTCTCACAGAAATGTGGAAGCAAGAGGGCTCCAACCTCCACAAGTTGCCTTCAGTGCACATCCGTTCAGTCCTCACTTGTAAGACAAAGAACGGCGTATGCGCAAAGTGCTACGGCAAGAATATGGCAAGTGGCAACCCCGTCAAGCTTGGCGAAGCAGTGGGCATCATCGCAGCACAATCAATTGGCGAACCTGGTACACAGCTCACAATGAGAACCTTCCACACCGGTGGCGTTGCAACAGGCGATGACATCACTCAAGGTTTGCCTCGTGTTGAAGAACTCTTTGAAGCACGCAAGCCCAAGGGACAAGCAATCATCACAGAAAACAAGGGCGCAGTCACCATCAGCGATGACAATCGTAAGATCACAGTCACAGGCGATGATGAAAGAGTCTACGACATCCCCTACGGCGCAAAACTCAAGGTTGAAAACGGCGAAATCCTTGACGCAGGCGATCCTCTCACCAGCGGTTCAATTGATCCCCAAGCAATGCTCAGAGCAAAGGGTGTCAACGGCGTTCAAGAATATCTTGCAAAAGAAGTTCAAGCAACCTACCGCCTCAGCGGTGTTGAAATCAATGACAAGCACATTGAAGTCATTGTCCGTCAAATGCTCCGCAAGGTTCGCATTGAGGACCAAGGCGACACAGATATGCTCCCCGGCACTCTCGTTGACATCTTCACTTACGAAGAAGAAAACGAAAAGGCACTTGAAAACGGTGGCGTCCCTGCAAGCGCAAAGAGAACCCTCCTCGGCATCACCAAGGCAGCTCTTGCAACAGAATCATTCTTGTCAGCAGCATCCTTCCAAGAAACCACAAGAGTTCTTGCAGACGCTGCAATCAAGAACAAGATTGACCCCCTCATTGGTCTCAAAGAAAACGTCATTATCGGCAAGCTTATTCCTGCAGGAACCGGCATGAAGATCTACAAGGACATCAACACCATTCCCGTAGAAGCAACCGACAACGAAATTATCTAAATTATGGACAAAAGATTTTTTACATCAGAGAGTGTCACAGAAGGACATCCTGACAAAGTCTGTGACCAAATCTCAGATGCAATCCTTGACGACATCTATGCGGAAGATCCTTCCGCAAGAGTCGCCATTGAGGTTTGCGCAACCACAGGCGTGGTTATGGTTTTTGGCGAAGTGACCACAAGCCATTACTCCGACATTCCTTCAATCGTGCGTGGAGTCATCAAGGACATTGGCTATGATGACAGCTCTCTTGGATTTGACTACAAAACGTGTGCTGTGCTTTCATCTCTTGACGAGCAATCTCCCGACATCGCAATGGGTGTCAACTCTGCAACGGACAGCGAGAGTGAGGAAGATGAGTTTGAGCGTCAAGGCGCAGGAGATCAAGGCATGATGTTTGGCTACGCAACCGATGAAACAGAGCAGTATATGCCTCTGCCCATCGTGCTTTCACACGCCCTCACCTTCCGCCTCAGCGAAGCAAGAAAGAACGGCGAAATTGACTATCTCCGTCCTGACGGAAAAGCACAAGTCACCGTTGAGTACATTGACGGCGTGCCCGAAAGAGTGGACACCATCGTTGTGTCAACCCAACACGCAGATGACGTTGACATGGACACCCTCCAAAGCGACATCATTGAAAAGGTCATCAAAAAGGCAATCCCCACGGAATATTTTGATGACGATACCAAGATTTATGTCAACCCCACAGGCAGATTTGTGGTGGGTGGCCCCGCAGGCGACAGCGGTGTCACAGGCAGAAAGATCATTGTTGACACCTATGGTGGCATGTGCCGTCACGGCGGAGGCGCTCTCAGCGGAAAGGATCCCAGCAAGGTGGACAGAAGCGGTCTTTATATGACAAGATACATCTGCAAGAACCTTGTTGCAGCAGGGGTTGCAAGACGTCTTGAAGTGCAAGTGGCATACGCCATCGGCATGTCACACCCCGTGGCAGTATACGCAGACAGCTACGGCACAGGCGTAGTCAGCGATGACAAGATTGTGGACATCATCAACGAAGTCTTTGATTTGCGTCCTCGTGCAATCATCAAAAAGCTTGGTCTTGACCGTCCCATCTATCGTGCAAGCGCCAACTACGGTCATCTTGGAAGAGGGGTTTTCCCTTGGGAGAAGCTTGACAAAGTAGACCAAATCAAACAAATTCTTCAAAGAATATGACACAAATGAAAAAACAAGGGGTTTCACCTTGTTTTTTTATATACAAAGGGCAACAAAGGCCCTCAAAAATCAGTTGAACAAACACTCAAAACGTCCTCGCACCCGCGTTTAAAGGGTATATGGGCGCGGGAGAGGGGCTTAGGCAGGGATATGGAACTTCGTGGAGAAATCAAAACAGTGATATTTAGGAGTGACGACACCGGATACACTGTCCTTGACATGAAAGTTGAGGATAGCATATTTACCGTTGTTGGCATTTTTCCTCCTGTCAGCGAAGGTCAAAACATCCGTGTTGAAGGCAAGTTCCAGACAAAAACCGTCTATGGACGACAATTTTTTGCAGACAAGGTTTACGTGTCTCAGCCCTCACGCATTGACGGCATAAGACGCTTTCTTGGAAGCGGACTCATTCACGGCCTTGGTCCTGTGACGGCAGAGGCCATTGTTGATCGCTTTGGGGTCAACTCTCTTGAGATGATGAAGCACCCCATGGAGCTGTCAAAGGTGAGAGGCATTTCGCTCCGCAGAGCCACCGAATTTGGCATGGAGTACAGCAAGATTATGCGCATGCAGGACTCAATTGTGTTTCTGCAAGAGCTTGGCATCAGCATAAATCTTGCCCTCAAAATCTATCGTGTCTATGATGAAAAGACAGAGGAATTCATCCGCAAAAACCCCTCTATGCTTGTGGATGACATTGACGGCGTTGGCTTTGCAACGGCAGATAGAATTGCTGGAGAGCTTGGCATCGCCCGTGACAGCGACTATCGCATTACAGCAGGAATCATCCACGTCCTCAAGGAAGCATCATCAAGACACGGACACAACTATTTGCCCCAAAACGAGCTTTTAAATGCCGTATTTGACCTTTTAAAGCTTGATTGTGATGATCCCGATCAAAGAATACGTGACAACGTGGAGGATATGGTGCTCTTTGGCGACCTCGTCCGCTACGACACGGGCGAGCACGTTGCGGTTGTGTTGAAGGCCAATTACAAGACGGAGGAGAGCATTGCAAGACGCCTCATCATGTTGCAGTCAAGGGCAGATGACTTTAGAGTGGACGTCACAGACGCTGTCCACGCATTTGAAGCTGAGGCAGGGTTCTCCCTCCATCCCAAACAAATTGAGGCCGTCAAGGACGCTGTTGAAAACGGTGTCCAGATTGTCACCGGCGGACCGGGCACAGGCAAGACCACAATTGTCAAGTGCATATTGCATCTCTTCAAAAATCTTGGACAAAGGGTTGTTCTCTGCGCACCCACGGGCAGAGCAGCCAAGCGCCTTAGCGAAGCAACGGGAGAGGATGCTCGCACAATACACAGACTCCTTGATCTTGACTACAAGGATGGACAAGGTTGCTTCACTTACAACGATCAAACCCGTCTGCCCGCAGACGTAATTATAGTTGACGAGATGAGTATGGTGGATGAATATGTGTTCAACTCTCTTGTCAAAGCCATAAACAACGGCGCAAGACTTGTGCTTGTTGGCGACAAGGATCAACTTGCGTCAGTTGGAGCAGGCAACGTCCTTGGGGATCTCATTGCCTCGGGCAAGTTTCCTGTCAGCTATCTCACACAGATTTATAGACAAAGTGAGGACAGCCACATCATACCCAACGCTCACAAGGTCAACAATGGCGAGATGCCCCTCATGGACAACAAGAGCCGTGATTTCTTCTTTGAGGAAAAGGCAAGCGCAGAGGAGATTGCAAGGACAACCATTGACCTCGTCACAAAGCGCCTTCCCAAATATCTTGGTGTGCGTCCTGATGAAATCCAAGTGCTTTGCCCAATGAAAAGAGGCAGTGCAGGCATCTATGTTTTGAACAGACATTTGCAAGCTGTGTTGAATCCTCCTTCCAAGGAAAAGAAGGAGTTTAGATGCGGAGAGTTTGTGTTCCGTGAAGGAGACAAAGTCATGCAAATGCAGAACAACTATCAGCAAGAGTGGACACAAACCGTTGGCTTCAAAGTGGAGCGTGGACTTGGTGTATACAACGGTGACATTGGTGTGATTGAAAGCATCAATATGCACATTATGCAGTTTATCGTGCGATTTGAGGATGATAAAGTGGCAATTTATCAATATGAGGACGCAGAGCAACTTGCTCTTGCATATGCCGTCACCATCCACAAATCACAGGGCAGCGAGTTTGACGCAGTGGTCATTGCTCTTGACGCAAACTATATGTTGCAGTCACGCAATCTGCTTTATACTGCGGTCACCAGAGCCAAAAAACTTGTGGTCATTGCAGGAAGCAGAGCCACGGTTGGACGCATGGTCAAAAACAATGAAACCGCAAGGAGATACTCCCTCCTTGTCAACCTCATCAACGATGAGCTTTGTGGAGTGCATAGACAATGAGTGACGTCAAAAATAAGGACAAGCTTGGGCTGTTTCGCAGATTGCCTCAAATGATGAAGGAGGCCCTTTATCCCGAGGACATAACTTGTGACGTCTGTGGTGAGGAGCTTGTGGCAGACACAAGATATCGCCTTTGTGCACGATGCACAGAAAATATGCCTTTTGTGGCAGAGCACATTTGCTTGAACTGTGGTGTCAGCATTGACAACGAGGCAGACTATTGTGATAGGTGTCAAAATAACCCCAGCTTTTTCAAGCTTTGCAGAGCGCCGTTGCTATATGACGGCAAGGCAAGGGATATGGTGTATGGATTCAAGTTTTCGGGCAAAAAATATCTTGCTCACACCCTGGGTGCAATGATGGCGGACACCTACATCAAAAACAATATGCAAGGGGAAATCATCGTCCCCGTGCCTATGAGCCACAAGGACTTGAAAAAGAGAGGATTCAACCAAGCGGAGCTTCTTGCATACGAGGTTGGCAAACGCTTGAACATACCGGTGCTTCCCGCCCTTGTCAAAGTCAAAGACACTTCCGCACAAAAGGAGTTGTCGGGCAAGGAAAGATCACAAAATCTTGAAAAAGCATTTGAAGTGGTGTTCCCACAGGTCAAGGACCGCAAAATTTTGCTCATTGATGATATATTCACTACGGGAGCAACGGCCAACGAGTGTGCAAAGGCACTTTTGAAGGCCAAGTGTAAGGAAGTGAGCGTGCTCACGGCTTGCATAACAAAATTGAAACCACTTATGGAATAATCAATATTTCTTTAAGGAAACCGATTAACATAATTTGTAGACAATAAAATAGTTTTGAGGAGAAAAATGGCATCCATTTTCAACGAAAACCAGCGTAAAGTACGCAAACTTAAAAAAATCGCATCCGAAATTGAGGCACTTGCCCCAGATTATGCCAAGCTCAGCGATGACGAGCTTCGTGGCAAAACCGCAGAGTTCAAGTCACGCCTTGAAAAAGGCGAAACCTTGGATGATATCCTTGTGGAAGCATTTGCAACGGTGCGTGAGGCATCAGCACGTGTCCTTGGCATGCGCCCCTACTTTGTGCAACTTATGGGAGGCATCGCCCTCCATCAAGGACGTATTGCAGAAATGGGCACCGGCGAAGGAAAAACCCTTGTGGCAACCCTCCCCAGCTATCTCAACGCATTGACAGGCAAAGGGGTGCACGTTGTCACCGTCAACGATTATCTTGCAGAGCGTGACGCAGCGTGGATGGGCAAGGTTCATCGTTTCTTGGGGCTTACAGTTGGGGTCATTCTGCCCACTATGCGTCCTGCCGAAAAGAAGGTTGCATACAACAGCGACATCTGCTATTGCACCAACAACGAGCTTGGCTTTGACTTCCTCCGTGACAATATGGTGGTGGAAAAGAGCGCAAAAGTGCAAAGAGAACTCAACTTTGCCATTGTTGACGAAGTGGACTCCATCCTCATTGACGAGGCACGTACACCTCTCATCATTTCTGGCAGAGGCGGAAAGTCCAGCGAGATGTACAAGACCGCCGATGCATTTGCACGTACAGTCCGTGAAAATGACGACTTCACCATTGGGGAGAAGGAAAAGACCATCATGCTCACCGATGACGGCGTCAAAAAGGCAGAAAAGTATTTTAGAATTGACAACCTCACGGACATAAACAACACAGACCTCTATCATCACATCAAGCAGGCACTCAAGGCCCACTATATGATGAAGCGTGACCGCGACTACATCGTCAACGATGGCGAAGTGCTCATTGTTGATGAGTTTACGGGCCGTGTTATGATTGGCAGACGCTACAACGAGGGCTTGCACCAAGCAATTGAAGCCAAGGAAAGAGTGGTCATCCGCAGTGAAAACAAGACCCTTGCCACCATCACTTTCCAAAACTTCTTCCGCATGTACTCAAAGCTTAGCGGTATGACAGGCACGGCAAAGACAGAGGAAGATGAGTTTGAAGGCATATATCGCCTTGACGTTGTGCAAATCCCTCCCAACAAGCCCTCTCAAAGAAAGGACGAAAACGACAAGATTTACACCAAGGAAAGTGGCAAAATTACAGCAATTGTCAACGACATCTTGGAGTATCACAAAACAGGCCAACCCGTCCTTGTGGGCACGGTCAGCGTTGAAAAATCTGAGGAACTCAGCGCAATTTTGAAGCGCAAGGGCATACCTCACAACGTTTTGAACGCAAAGTTCCACAAGCAAGAGGCAGAAATTGTTGCGCAAGCAGGCAAATACGGCATGATCACCATCGCCACCAACATGGCAGGCCGTGGAACAGACATTATGCTGGGTGGCAATGCAGATTTCCAAGCCAAGCGCAAGATGGAAAAGGATGGATATCCTCTTGACATCATTGAAATGGCCACGTCCCCTCACGTCTATGATGATGAAAAGGTCAACGAGGCCAAAAAGGTCTATCTCCACCACTATGAAGCATTCAAAAAGCAATGCGATGAGGAAAAGGAGAAGGTGGTTGCCCTTGGCGGTCTTAGAATCATCGGCACCGAAAGACACGAGAGCAGACGCATTGACAATCAGCTCCGTGGCCGTAGCGGACGTCAGGGAGACCCCGGACAAACCGTGTTTTACATCTCAATGGAAGATGACGTGTCACGCATTTTTGGCGGGGACAAGATGAAGGCAATTGCAACTGCAATGAACTTCCCCGATGACGAGCCCATCACAAATACCATGATTTCAAAGCAAGTGGAAAGAGCACAAAAGATGGTGGAAGGCAGAAACTTCTCCATAAGAAAGCAAGTGCTCTCATACGATGACGTCATGAACGCACAAAGAGAAGTCATCTACAAGGAAAGAGGCAAGGTCCTTGACGGACTTGACGTCCATGACCAAATCCTTGACATGATTGACTCCTTGGCAGAGGAAATCATCGGCTACTATGCCGACTACAAAACCGACTATCAAACATGGGACTACGAGGCATTCAACAACTCCCTTGAACAGCGCATGCTCCCTCGTGGCACCAATCTTATGAACCCCGAGCTCTGCTCCTGCTACGACGTGTACAAGCTCAAGGACGCCGTGCTCAAAGTGGCCCTTGAGGACTACGAGGCCAAGATAGCCAAGCTCAAAGAAGATGGCCTTGACTTTGGCGACTTTGAACGCCTTGTGCTCCTCAAAACAGTTGACTCAAAGTGGATGGATCACATTGATGCAATGGACGCTCTCCGCAGAGGAATTGGGCTCAGAGGATATGGCCAACGTGATCCCGTCATGGCATATCGCCAAGAGGGTTGGGACATGTTTGAGGACATGGTCAGCCGTATTCACAGCGAAACAGCATCCATACTCCTCAAGGTGCAGATTGAAAAGCGTGAGGACGGATCAACCAGCGCAAACAACCAAATTTCATCAGTGTCAAAGACAGTGAGAAACACCGAAGCCAAGGTGGGCAGAAACGATCCTTGCCCCTGCGGAAGCGGACTCAAATACAAAAACTGCTGTGGCAAAAAGTAGTGTGACAAAGACACAAAATCTGTTTGTTCACAGGAGGAAATGATATGGATTATTTTGCAAAGAAAAATGAACTTAAATCGCTGAAAGAGGACTTAAAGTGTGCATATGATGGCATTAAACCCGATGTTCTGCGAAATAAAGTTGCAGAACTTGAAGCCGAACAAAACACAGACGGCTTTTGGAATGATGTTCAAAACGCACAAAAAGTGTCCAAGGAAATCAGTCAAATAAAAGCAAAGCTTGACCGCTTTGAAAAGCTTCTTGGCGACCTTGACGATGCCATTGAAATTGTTGACATCGTTGAGCTTGAAGCCAGCGAGGAGGAGGACAACGCCCTTCAAAAAACCGTGGAGCGCCTTGCAGGTGCAGTTGAAAAACTTACTCTTGAAACGTTGCTTTCTGGCAAGTATGACGGGCTCAACGCAATCCTTACTCTCCACGCAGGCGCAGGCGGAACTGAGGCGCAAGACTGGTGTGATATGCTTTACCGCATGTACACAAGATACGTTGAACGCACCGGCTGGAAGCTGGTTGAGCTTGACTTTTTGGCAGGAGATGAAGCAGGCATAAAGAGTGTCACTTTCCGTGTTGAAGGGGACAATGCTTACGGCTATCTCAAAGCAGAAAAGGGTGTTCACAGACTTGTCAGAATTTCGCCTTTTGACTCACAGGCAAGACGTCACACGTCTTTTGCGTCCCTTGAAGTCATGCCCGAAATCATTGACACGGATGAGATTGAAATTCGCCCCGAGGACCTCAAAGTTGACACATATCGTAGCTCTGGCGCCGGTGGACAACACGTCAACAAAACAGAGTCTGCAATCCGCATCACACACTTGCCCACAGGCATCATTGTGGCTTGCCAAAACGAAAGAAGCCAAATCCAAAACAGAGAAGTGGCAATGCAGATGTTGAGGTCAAAACTCATTGAAAAGAAGGAAAGAGAGCGCGAAGAGGAAGCTGCAGCAATCAGCGGAAAGCTGAAAAAAATTGAATGGGGCAGTCAAATCAGAAGCTATGTTTTCTGCCCTTACACCATGGTCAAGGACCACCGCACCGCCTACGAAACAGGCAACGTGCAAGGGGTTATGGACGGAGATCTTGACGGATTTATTGATGAATATTTGAAGCTGTCCATTGCCGAGTAAGAAAGGCAAAAACACAACAAAACCGACATTCTAAACGCCTGTTTTTTTTGCAGGCGTTTATTTTTTTCTGCAAAAAAACAAGTTTGAAAAAAACTCTGGCGGATTTGATGCACGTTCACAAAATCAAAGAAATTTTTAGACAAAATCTTGATTGTGTATCAACAGGGGATTTGAGCAGAAAGGGGTAGGACTCAAAAGATATCCGATTTGGCTTGTGGTTTTGGTGCTCTCGTATGCGCAATATGTTGTTATATATAATATAAGTTTACTTTTTTTTCATAATTTTGCGTCAAATGTTTGACTTAAACCGAAAATGTTGTTAGTATATTGTCGCTTGCAAAATTGCAAGCAGTTTTTAAGTTGCAAAAATATGGAAACTGAACAAACAATTTTATCTATGCTCAAAAGCTTCAATAAGCTTGTCGGTTGCAGACAGGTTTTGAGAGGTTTGTCCGAGGGTACAATCAGGTGTGTGGTTGTGTCTGAGGATGCCGATGATGGAATAAAAGACGTGCTTGTCAAAGCGGCGACACTCAAAAATGCGCAAATCCTTTATGCTCCCTCTATGGAGTGGCTTGGAAGAAGCGTAGGCATTGACGTCGGTGCAGCGACAGTCGGCTTTTTGAAGTCGGAGGAATAGTCTTGAATTGCACCTGTAGGGTTGCGGGTACATTCGAAAAATCAAATAGGAGGAACAATAATGCCAACCATCAATCAGTTGATTAGAAAAGGCAGGGAAAGACAGGTCAAAAAATCAATGACCCCTATCATGGAACAATGCCCTCAAAAGAGAGGTATTTGCTTGAGCGTGACAACAACTTCACCTAAGAAGCCTAACTCCGCTCTCCGTAAAATCGCAAGAGTCCGTCTTGTGAACGGTATGGAAGGAACAGTCTATATCCCCGGCATCGGCCACAATCTGCAAGAACACAGTGTCGTTCTTATCAGAGGCGGACGTGTCAAGGACTTGCCTGGTGTGCGTTATCACATCATTCGTGGTGCTCTTGATACTGCAGGCGTTGCAAAACGTAAGCAAGCAAGATCCAAGTATGGTGCAAAACGCCCCAAATAACAAAATTCGAATGTAAATTTATTACCCAAGGAGGTTTATTATGCCTAGAAGAAGTGGCGTGCCCAAGAGAGATGTATTGCCCGATCCAGTTTACGGCAGTGTCGTCCTTGCAAAGCTTATCAACCAAGTTATGCTCGATGGCAAAAAAGGAACTGCTCAAGCAATCGTTTATGAGGCACTTGAAATAGCAGCAAAGAAACTCGGTTCAGAACCCATGGAAGTCTTTGAAAGAGCACTTGAAAACACAAAGCCCCAACTCGAAGTCAAAGCAAGACGTGTTGGTGGCAGCACATATCAAGTCCCTATGGAAATCCGTCCTGAAAGAAGACAAACTCTTGCAATCAGATGGATTGTTGACTTTGCACGTAAGCGCGGTGA
>JAFVYE010000098.1 GCA_017500745.1 Clostridia bacterium
CATTGACATAGTTATCTTTCTTTGTGTGCTCTGCATTGTGTGAGCATGTGTAGTTAGTGTATCCTTGCTCGGTGCAAGTGGGAGCGACTGTTTCTCCTGCAACCCAAGCGTGTGCATTTGCATCAATGGGGAGTTCTTCAGTTTCAAATGCGTCACAATATTCACATTCTCTACGATTCTCACCTGCTGCCATGCATGTTGCGAGAGTTGTTGTCCATTCACTCCATGTGTGTGCATTTGCATCAAGTCCAAGTTCAACCTTGGTGTTGTGGTTGCATCCTTCACGCTTGCAGTATTCGTATGCATTCCAGCCAGGAACTGTACAAGTTGATGCTTGTGCGCCAACGTGTTCAAGGTCATGTACGTTGGGATCAACAGCAATTGTGAGATCGGTGATTTCAACGCCTTCTGCGTCAAAGTACTTTTGACAGGTTGTGCATTGCTTATGACCCTTTGTGCCTGTTGCAACGCAAGTTGCAGGGATTTCATCATGCCATTCGCCAAAGGTATGCTGTGCTTCAGGTGAGCTGCCACCTGCAGGAGTTGTGTACACTTCAATGCCGTCCATTCTGACTTGGTCACTCAATGAAGATATAACAAAACTGTCAGCGGCCTCAACAAAAATTACTGTGACATTTTTGCCATCAACTGAAACGGTGTACTTGCCGGAAGTAATGGAATTGCTAAGGGCAGTTGCATATGAACCTGTGTTGCATATGAACACAACCTTTGTCATTGCGGTGTATTCAATTGACAAGCTTGAGCCCTTGTAGAAACGAGCAGGTTTTGCGTAATCGGCAACGTTTGAAGAGTTATTTGCTTTTTTGTTTGTTACGGTGATGCCGTTTTCTTTCCAGACTTGAATGCTTGTTGTAAATTCTGTTCTCTTAGATCTGTCATCAAATGTGATTGTGCCAGCAAGCTCAGGTTCGGGGGCATTAAGGTTTGCGTTACATCTATCGCACTTGCCATCATTGTTTGCGTCAGCGTGGCCAAGGGCTTCTGCATTGAGCTTGCCACAGATTGTACACTTGGATGCATTGATGCAATCGGCTTCGCTGAATGAGCAATCGTGTGCCTTTGTGATGGTGACCTTAGAATTCTTTGCCACTTGATTGGTGTCTTTATAAACAGTGATGACACCAACAACGTTTACTGTGTCGCCCAAATAAACCAATTTGGGTGCGCCAAAAATCAAAATTGTGTCGCTACCATCTGAAAGGTAGAATGACATGTTGTTATATTGGTCACTCCATTCTTGGTAAAGTTCGCTTACGAAACCATTGAGATTGACTTCTGCGCCTTCTTCTGCTACGAGTGCGCCAGCAATTGTGTTGATAACTTTTGACTCAATCAACTTGCCACAAGCGCATTCGCCTACTTCTTCTTGGTGATTTTCATGGCCATATTCCGCATCACAAATGTCGCAGACGTACCAATGTTGTGTGTCATTTCCTTGGTTGAGTGACGTTGCGCTGTGCTTGTCACGATTGATTTCTTCGTGGCAGGCAGTACAGACTTGATAGTGGTATTCTCCATCCACAACATAATCAGATGCTACGTGGTTGCCATTGCAGAGAGGAAGCTTGCACTCTTCTCTATCACAAACGTTGTTGCCATCCTCATCAATGTGACCAAGGGCGCTTCCGCTTTCAAAGACGTTTTGGTCGTCAGAATTGAAGTGTCCGCATTCACAAACCTTGTAGAATGTTGCCCTGCTTGTGCAAGTTGCGGGAGCGCAAAGGTTTGCATTGTTTGCAAGGACGGTTTCAAGGGTGTATCCACAATCCTTTTCATCCTTTTCGCCACAAACGCCACATTCCTTGTAATGCTTGCCGTTGCCGTCAGATGTCCATGTGGTGGGATAATCATGTCCAAGAGCTTCAATCACTTCACCACCAGAAACGTAGCTTTCACAATCTTTACAGAATGTGCCCGCAGTATGTCCGTCTTTGGTGCAGGTTGCATTGACTTGTTCTCTCTCTTCTGTGTTGTTATGTGTGCATGCATACTTGTAAACAACTTCAATAGCTGTGATTCGGATGTTGCCGTTGGTTACGTCTGATTTGGTGTTGCCAACGCTGAATACAACTGAGTTTGCGTTGACATTTACGACTTCGTTGCTATCTTTGTTGACACCGTCCAAAGTAAGCACACCAGTTTTGTCCTTTGTATAGGTGATCTTGACGCTGACAATGACAAAGCCCTCTGATGCCTTAATGGTTAATTGAGGATTTTCGTTTTGATAAACTCTCCAAGAAGATGGATTGCTTGAGTAGTATTTGCCTGTGTTTTCGTATTGTCCAGTTGTGGGTATTGCTGTTGCAATGACAATAGCATCAAGATTGACGGTTTCGTAACGAGTTGAATTTTCCCAGCCGTTTGCTATTGCGTATTCGCCAATCATTGTAACGACAGTGACCTCCCCTGTGGGGATTTCTGCAAAGGAGCCGTATTCTTTGCCACAGACATCACAAATTGCTTTGCTTGTGGGGGTTGCTGTGCCGCCTGAACAAGGTTTTGTTTCAACGTGAGTTGCATTGTTTGAGCAAACCCTGCTGTGAGTGTCATTGCCATTGGATGTCCAGTTGCCAAAAGCATGGCCTGCAAGGTCGCCATAAGGTTGATCACATCTGTCGCAAACTGCCTTGTCTGTGCAAGTTGCAGTACCACCTGTGTGTCCCAATGCATCAACAATGGTGCTTGCAATGACTTCCTTGTTGCAGTCATCGCAGTAGAGGTTTGCTGTGCGACCTTCGGTTGTGCATGTGGGTGCAATTTCTGACACAGTAACACTTGTGTTGACGTGGTTGTTGGGATTGATTTGTTCAACAACTGAGTCAAGAACTGTGCCACCTTGTGCGGTGTCATAGTTAAAGCCACAGCTTGAGCATGTCCAATATTCAACAAAGCCGGTTGCCACACAAGTTGCGGGCACAGCTTGATGATGTGTCATTGAGTGTGCAAGGAGATTGCCATATTCAAAGGTTGTGGTGCCTTCCTCGCCACATTCGCAAGAGAAATGGTATTGTGCTTTTGAGGTGCAAGTTGCGGGAGTTGCAAGATATTTGTCCTCTGCAACTTCTCTGTCAAAGACGTGCTCGCCAGTGGGAACACCATCAAAGAAGGTGCCAGCAGTTGCTTTGTCAAGGTGACCACAAGCACATGACAAGTAGTACTCTGCTCCGGAAATGCAGTTGGCTGCGTGCTTGAGATACTTTGCGTCAGTATTCTTTTGATCGTAGACGTGAGGAAGAATGTCGCCACTTTCAAAGGTTTCTGTGCCCTTTGTGCCACACTTGCATGAGAAGTAGTAAGTTGCTTTTGAAGTGCAAGTTGCAGGAGATGCGAGATATTTTTCATCCACAGCTTGTTTGTCAAAGACGTGCTCTGTGCTGACTTCGCCATACTCGCCACCGCAGATGTCGCACTTTGCCTTTGTGCCACAATCGGCTGTACCACCAGAACAACTTTCAATTTCAACGTGGCTGTTGTCGTTGCCACAAACTCTCTTGTGAGTGCCGTCTCCAAGTGAAACCCAGACGCCGTAAGCGTGTTGAATTGCAGGAATCACACTGCCTTGCACAGAGTATGAACATCCGTTGTTAACACAAGTTTGTGTGCCGGTGTATCCGTCTGTTGTGCACGTGGGGTCAATTGCGCTGCCGGGTTCAAGTTCAAGCTTGTGACCAAGTGCAGAAACAGTTGCCTCTCTCTTTATGCCACAAACTGAGCATTGTTGGAGCACTGAACCAGGGGTTGTACAGGTTGCCTCAACAATGGTTGTGTGATCAGCCCAAGTGTGACCGCCAGCACATCTTCCGCCGGTGCCACCAGAACATGCCACAAACGTGCATGCCATGAGGACTGAGATGAGGACCAGTGACAAAACTAAAAAGCGTTTTCTCATACCATTCTCCTTTGTAATAAAAATGCCATAGGCAACAAAAACCTATGGCAAACAATTAATTTTTGATTGGGGAAAAAGTGTCCACGTGATTGGTGGAACAAGTGTAATACTTTGTTGAAGTAAAACACAAAAAATTGAACATTACAATACTCCTCCCCTAATATTGCATGTCGTGCTGAGTTGTTTTAGTTTTTTGATATATCAAATATAGCAAATTTTGACACCTTTTGCAACACAAATAAAGTGAAAAAAAGATTTAAGACAATTAGCGAAAAGTGTTCGGTTAAAAGGCAGGTGTTTTGGCACATATTGGTGTGTATTGCATTTGAAACACACAATATGTAGCGATTTGGACAAAAATTTGACAAATTGCGCGCAAATATTGACAATATGATTATTTTAATATAATATAAACTTGGGTTATTATAACCCCGCGTACAAATGCCCTAAAAATTGACATTTGTGATATAGGAGTGACTATGACAAACCTCAAATTGATGAGAAAGATTGGCATTTTTATGATGATTGTCTTTGCCGTGGTCTGCTCTCTTGGCTGTTGGACAAATGTGTTTGCTCCCACATCAACCGAGATTGCGGATGCTGCAACAAGCGACTACTATGCCAATCTCAACGAAAGTTTGACAGGCGCTGCATTCAGATCAGAGCTTGCAAAACTTATCACCAACACCCACAAATACAACCCTACTTATGACGGACTGCGTAGCATATTTGACGAAAGCGATGCAGACCCCAACCAAAAGGGAAACATCTTGTGGTTCTACACCGGCACTTCCGTATCCTTCAACGGAAGTTTTAACGATGGAACAAACCGCGAGCACGTGTGGCCTAAAAACAATGGAAAGGCCTTCCCTGCTGAGTCCGAAGCAGGTTCAGACGCCCACCACCTGCGCCCTTGCAACAGCCAAATGAACTCTACAAGAAGCAATAACAACTTTGGCGAAGTGTCTACAACCAGCTCAAACATCGTCAAAGAAGATGGAAAGACGTCATATGCAAATCCTGCATATCAACAAAACAGCGTGTTCTACCCCGGCAAAGGATATCGTGGCGCAACCGCACGTATTTTGATGTACGTCCAAACAAGATGGGGGGACAAGTATAGCTTGACATTTGTCCTTGGACAAGGCAACAACAAAACCATTGGCGACATTGAAGATTTGATGAAATGGCACCTTGAAGAGCCCCCCACCGCAGAAGAAAAGGCAAGAAATGAAGCCGTCTATGCAGTGCAAGGCAACAGAAACCCCTTCATTGACCACCCTGAATATGCAGAAATGATCTACTGCAATGACGGAAAGAGCTACAATGATGAGCTTCAGAATTGTGTTGAAAAGTACGGCAGTTATCTCAATGGAGGTCAAGGCCCCAGCACCACGGACCCCACTTCTCTTTCAATCACTCCCTCATCAGTTACAGTTGCAGCAGGCGCAACAACACGCCTCACTGTTTCTGCACTTCCCTCCGGAACTTCTAACTCAGTCACTTGGACATCATCAAACAACAACGTTGCAACAATCAACAACGGAATTGTCACAGGCATCTCTGCAGGAACTGCAACAATTACTGCAACCAGCACCAAAAATAGTTCAATCAAGGCAACTGCAACAATCAACGTCAAAGCTGTGTCTGCTGTCAACATCACAGGCACTCCTATCAAAACAAAGTATTCTGCTGGCGAAACCTTCAATCCCGCAGGCCTTACTGTCACAGCCACCTATACTGATGGATCAACAAAGGTGATTGCCAACGGCGATTGTAAGTGGCTTGATAGCACCACAAAACTCACCACATTATCGGCGGGCACCACCTCCGTTATAATGAAATATGGCAACTTTGAAAAAACTGTCAGCGGAATCACGGTTGAACAATCAACAACACAAAAGATTTCTATCACAAGGGATAGTTTTACAGGAAGTGGCTCATACGCCTGGACATCATGGAGCTCTGGAGGCATAACGGGCAAAGCGTTTATGTATCCAGGAAACTCAGACGAGATTCAAATGAACGGCAACAAAGCTTCTTGCTATCTGTTCAGCAATTCAGCCCTCCCCGGTGGAATCGTGTCCATCACAATCAAGACAACGGCTGAAAGACAATGGGAGGTCCGCACCTCCACTACTCCTTTTGCCGAAGGAACAGACAAAACCACCACAGCCGGCACATCAAGGGGAACCGTGACTTCCACACCTTCTGGTGCAACAATCAACGTCAATACAACAGATACGTACTTTGTGCTCAACTATCAAGGCACAAACGCTGTTTACATTGAAGAAATCATCATCGTCTATAATGCTGGCGGTGGAACATCACATACACACACCCCCAGCGGTTGGATTGTAGACAGCCAATCAACATGCTCTGTCAAAGGAATTAGACACACGGAGTGTACAAGTTGCGGAGAAGTTCTTGACGTTGAGGAACTTCCTCTTGCAAGCCACAAATTTGGCGATTGGACCACATCGGGCGACACCGAAACTCGCACATGTTCTCAATGTGGCCACGTTGAAACAAAAGGCACTCAAGGCGGCGGATCTGCAGATCAAAACAAAGTCAACGACTTTGCAGACCTGGTTGACAAAGTAGAATCTGCAACAGACGCCAAGGCAAAATGGACTGCAATCTCCAACGCCCTCAAGCTCTATCAACAACTTAACGCCGATGAAAAAGCATCTGTGGCAACCGACTACGCAACCCTTCAAGCAGAAATCGCTGAGTACAACAACACCGCTGAAGCAATCAACTCTGAATCAAAGAAAGCCACGGAAGATGCAATCATGCTCTTTGCAGGGGCCTTCTCTATCCTTGCTTTTGCAGCATACTTCCTCTTGAGAAAATAAGGAGGGGCACATCATGAAAAAAATAATTATTGGAATAATTGTTGTCACAATCCTCGCACTTGCATTGGTGGGTTGTGGCGAGAGAAATGACGTCAGCTACTCTGACCTCAACAACATGGTAGATATGGAATATCGCCTTGTAAACCTTGAAGTTCACACAACTATGAGTGGTGTCACCCTTGTCAATCGCTTTTGGTCAAGCAGTGCTTCAAACGGCACCATGGTCACATATATCGTAGAAGAACTGGCAACCTTTGACCAAATGCCCGGCAGCGATGACTATTCCGTCCCTGAAAAGATGATTGTGCAAAAAGAAGGAAGCGCAACCATCAAAAATGGCGTCATAGTTGAACAAGACGGCCACGCCGTCAACATCCCCGTTGACAGCTTGCAATCACTCTCCGTAGAGTTTGTAAAGTCGTATTTTACAAACACAAAATCTTACTTTGACAACTACAACGTTTTTGAAGCTGACGTGACAAATCCCCGTGCCTTTACCGGCAACCAAAACTTTGACGGAACAAACATGCACGTCACTGTCCACTACAATGACAAGCTTGCAAAAATGATAATTGACTACACAACGTCAAAGGGCGCAACAGTCAAGGTCATCTACACCTTTGGCTAAAACTTTTTTCTAAAAGAAAAAGGCGAACAACTGTTCGCCTTTTTTTATTGATATTTTTACTATCCGCCGCCTATTACCACTTGTTTTCGCAGTATTCGCAGAATGCATACATATCCTTGACCTCAATCTTGGTGCCGTCATCAAGGATGGCTGTGCCCGACCAGATGCCGTGAACTTGATGGCAATGCATTCTGGCAAGGTTGAGGACGTTGAGATCGCCGTGATGGTCATAAAAGGGCTTCATTGTAAAGTCAAATCTGCCATCATCGCTGACAAAATGCCAATCATCCATCCACTTGTCTGGCTTGGGGAACCTTTCTACGTCAACTGCACCAAACTTGTGTGCCTTTCCATCGTAGAAAATGCATGTTTCCGTTGCGTTGGATTCATCACCTATACCCCAAGTGATTTCAAATCCAAATACGTGCTTTCCACCATTTTCATCATAGACATAGTGGTTGCCATTGCCCCAATACCAAACCATCTTGTAGGGGGTGTTGACTCTGCCCCAGTCAAGGAATGCAAATGAATCTTTCTTGTCAAAGACCCACTCCTTGTTGCCCCACTTGACGTTGCCTTCGCAAGGCATGTTGGATTGCTTTGTGGTCATAAAATATCTTGTGGGCTTGCCGGGGAAAGGAAGCACGGTTGTGATGTTTTCGTTGCCTTCAGGGATGTCCATGTTGATGGTGCACTCCACCACTTCTCCTTTCAACGTGCCTTTGAAATAAAGGGTACGGCTTGTTTCTTCGGTGACAACCTTAAACTTTGAGGGTGCGCCGATGCCCGTCACGTCAAAGTCTACAACATTGGGTTCATCGCCCTTAGGAGGCAGGATATATTTCTTTCCGCCAAGGAAAAAGGTTGAGCACTCAAAGATTGTGCCTGTATGGAGCTTTTTGTCATTTTGTTTGTTGTGAAGGTCGGTGAGGGACAACTGTGCATATCCGCCAACAGAGATGTTGGCAAAACTCACTTGAAGCATATATCTGCCGTCACTGAATTGATAAAAATCCCATTCCTTTCTGCGCCATTTGGGGCGTGCATCATCTCTTCTATAGTCAAAAACGTTGTGCCTTGCCCAGCCGGGTACAAGCAAGACGCCATCATCCCCAAGCAATCTTGTGGGCTCTGTATATTCTTTTTGTGCACTTTTGACTTCTCCATTGAGCCAGCTGGGATAAGTCCTCTTTGTTTCCTTGCTCATATTTTCCTCCCAAATCGTAGTAAAATTAAAGGACGGATGTCCGTCCCTTAAATTTTATGCCAACCATATGGCAATGTCAATAGTGATTTTTAGCTACGTGCTCAGTTGCATCAATGCGCACCTCAATCAAGGGATGGCTTGTCTATCTCTGTAAGCACGCCTTTGGTGGCAAGGAAGCATCTCTCGCCCAAATTGAATATGTACTTGTCTGATTTTATTGAATCGCTGTAGACGTCCTTTACAATGATGTTGGGCAGTTGTTTTTTCAAACGAACAACCTTTTCTTGCTTACGGCAAATTTCGCCAACCATTGTATATCTCTTGCCAAAGGTGCTTGCAACGCAATAATCAACCTTCATGCGCTTGGCAATTTCTTCAATGAGAAATGCGGGGCTTGCGCTTACGACAACGGTCTTTCTGCCACTACGATTTTCGGGAAGGAAAAAGTCGTAAATCTCCTTTTCGTACTTGTCCCAAAACTTTTCAACATTTTTTTGATTGTTTATGAGATTTGCAAACCAAAATGCAACCTTCTTGCAGGTTTTGACAGATATAATCCTCATGCCCATCATGACGCCCCAAATGAATTGGAACGGCACAAGCAAAATAATCCAAGGATTGTGGGCCATACAATAGCCCCAATATTTGAGCTGACTGTCAAAAGCAATGGCTGTTTTGTCAAAATCGTACAGGTCAACTTCAATTGCCTCGTCTGTGAGGACTTTGACCCCAAATTGAGCTTCTTTGGGTGTGATGACTGCTTGCGCCGAGGCAACAGATGCAACAACTTCCGCTGTCGTCTCAGAACGTGTATCGCCAGATTGGTCCGTGTAGATAGCTGTTTTTTGTTGATTTGTGTCCATGATGTCCAATTAAAGCACAGGTTTGCGAATGGTGTAGCCGTCCTTTGTGATGCGGGCAAGTTGAATGTTGATTTGATCAATAAAATCCTTGTTTGATGCTGTTTTGACAAGCATGTTGAGGAGGTTTTCGGTGGCTTCTACGCTGTCGCCAACAGACAACATTTTGCGCACGCTCCAAGCACCTTCCAGCTCACTTGTGGAAAGAAGAAGCTCCTCTTTTCTGGTGCCACTCTTTGCAAGGTCTATGGCGGGGAAAACACGCTTTTCTTGAAGCTTTCTGTCAAGGTGGATTTCCATGTTGCCAGTGCCCTTAAACTCTTCAAAGATGACCTCGTCCATACGTGAACCAGTGTCAATCAATGCAGTTGCAATTATGGTCAATGATCCACCATCTTCAATGTTTCTTGCTGAACCGAAGAAACGCTTGGGTGAGTGGAGTGCTCCGGGATCAATGCCTCCCGACAATGTTCTGCCCGTGGGAGGAATGGTCAAGTTGTAGGCCCTTGCAAGACGTGTGAGACTGTCAAGAAGGATGACCACGTCCTTGCCACCTTCAACCATACGTTTGGCTCTGTCAAGGAGCATTTCTGCGGTCTTTGTGTGGTGCTCGGGCAATTCATCAAAGGTTGAATAGACAACTTCTCCTTTGATGTTGCGTTGCATATCTGTCACTTCCTCCGGACGCTCATCAATGAGAAGCACCAACAAAACCACCTCTGGATAGTTTTCGGAAATTGAGTTGGCAATCATTTTGAGCAGAGTTGTTTTGCCTGCCTTGGGAGGAGAAACAATGATGCCTCTTTGACCTTTGCCAATGGGGGCAACAAGATCTATACATCTTGTTGCGTACTCTCTTGGATTGACTGCGCTTTCAAGACGCAGACGCTCGTCTGGATAGATGGGCACAAGTTCATCAAAGTTGGGACGTTTGCCAACTTGGTTTACAGGAACGCCGTTGATGCTGTGCACCGTGACAACCGCAGGGGGCTTGCCCTCTTGGACAACCTTGCATCCTGCCACAACAAAATCGCCTTTGCGCAGACCATATTGCTTGATTTTGGGCACGGACACATATGCATCCATTTCGCTGAATTCGCAATTCTTTACACGAAGGAAACCATATCCATCGGGATTGA
>JAFVYE010000099.1 GCA_017500745.1 Clostridia bacterium
GATGGGGTTTACGATTATATGATACATATCGTTCTCCTGCTCTATGATATTCAACATTTTACGCCAAATGTTGAATATTGTCAACGCTTTATGGGTATATAGTGACAAAACAAAATGGTTTATTGCAAAATCCCGCGAGAGAATATGTCCCCCTTCCTCACGTGTTTCCCCCATTTGCCATTCGGCAAAGCCCTATGGGCAGGGCAACACTCGGCGCGCGCACATTAAGCGACGTCGTCTCATTATGTCACTCGTTGCGTTGGTGCAAAAAAATCACAGCGCACCCGCAACTTCGTACTTTCGTCTGGTGCTTGGCACTCGCTACGGTCGTCGCCGCTGCTCCTCCAATTCCGTCTTCGAAGGAGTGAGTGCTTATATATGCGCGCGATGTACATGCCAAGTGCTCAAAAAAAGCACTCCTTATGGAGTGCTTTTTTGTTATCTAATCTTATCATACATCGCTTTGATTTCCTCTTTGCCCCATACGTCAGGACAAGGATAGAGGGGATTTGCTTCTTTGAGGGCATGCTCAATCATTGTGGGCAGGTCTTCTTCCTCAATCTTCCAAGGGGCAGGCAGTTTTTCGGGGATTTCCATATATGCGTTCATATCCCTGATTGCTTTGATAAATCCGTTTGCTTTTTCGGCGTTGTCTTTGCCCGAAATGCCTACGGCATCTGCCAGTTTTGCCAACTTCTTGTGTGCCTTTTTGCCGTATGCTTCAAGGACGTGAGGGAGCAAAATTGCGTTTGCAAGACCGTGAGGCACGCCGTATTGTCCGCCCAAGGTGTGTGCCACTGCGTGGACGTAGCCCACGTATGCTCTTGTAAAGGCGCAACCTGCAAGATATGACGCGTGTTGCATTTCGTTGCGGGCTTCTTTGTCGTGGCCGTCGTCGTATGCACGTTTGAGATATTTGAAGATGAGCACTGTCGCCTCAACGGCTTGACGCTTGGTTTGACGGGTGTTTTCTCCGCCGATGAACGCTTCAACTGCGTGAGTCAATGCGTCCATACCCGTGGTGGCGGTAAGGCCCTTGGGCAAGCCGATGGTGAGCAAGGGGTCCATGACCGCATAGTGCGGAATAAGACTAGGGTCGTTGATGGGATATTTTTCATGCTTGTCAGGGTTGGATATGACCGCTGCCAAAGTGGCCTCGCTGCCCGTGCCTGAAGTGGTGGGCACTGCAATAAGAGGAGGAAGTTTGTGGAGGACTCTCAACACTCCTTTCATCTTTTCCACACTCTTCTTGGGGCGGGCGATACGTGCGCCTATACCCTTTGCGCAGTCAATGACTGATCCGCCTCCCAAAGCCACGATGTGGTCACACTTGTTTTCATAATAGAATTTTACGCCGTCTTCAATGTTTTGTATGGTGGGATTTGGCACGACGTCGCTGAAAATTTCGCCGTCCATATCCACCGCTTTCATTCCTTCAACAAGATGGTCAACAAGTCCAAGAGAAAGAATGGTCTTGTCCGTGACCAGCATAACTTTGTGCCAACCCATTTTTTTGC
>JAFVYE010000100.1 GCA_017500745.1 Clostridia bacterium
GACCGCAGAAGAAGTGGCGTCAATCCGTGCAGTTGAGGCCAAGGAGTCTGCAGACTTTTTGGGCGCAGAGCTTGAAATGCTCCCCTTTGGCGATGGGGCACCCTATGATGAAAAGGATTTGGCAAAGGAAATCGGCAGAGTGATATATGAGTTTCAACCTGACGTAATTTTCTGCCCCGATCCTCATCTCCCCACCGAAACACATCCCGACCACTTGAAGTGTGGCCGAGCCACAAACACGGCATTGTTCATTTCAAGCTATCGCATCGTGGCAGAGCGCAATGGACTCACACTTGATCCCAAAAAGATCAAGCCCAACCACGTCATTGCCTATTACTATACCCATCGTGCCAACACCTTTGTGGAGTTCAGCGATGAGGATCAACTGAAGCAAGTTGCATCTTTCAAGATTCATCGCTCACAAATGTCGCCCACTCTTGCAGAGGCACAAGGGCTTTACTTTGCACTCCGTGCCAACCGTATGGGAGCAATGGCAGGGGTAAAGCAAGCAGAGGGATTCTTTGTTGAAGCCCCCATGCATCAACACTGCGTCACAGAGTCAAACAACTGGTGAAAAATGTGTTATTTGGCGATTCACTGTGTCAGGCACTAAGCAACAATTCTCACATACGATAAGTATGCTTCGACCTGTTGCAAACGCACCTTCCTTGTGACTCATCCAAATATCCCATTTTTCACTTGCCCAATGCATCAACACTGTGTGACCAAATCAAACAACTGGTGAAAAACAATGTTGTTGACAAATCGTTGAAAATATTGTAATATACAAGTACAAAAGCAATCCAAAACGATGACTTAGGTCGGAGTGTAAGACGGCAACATAATTTGATTTACTCTGCATGGAGGAGCTTTGCAGTAGTAATTTTTGCGACATATTATGCCACCGTCTTTGCGGTGGCATTTTTAATACAAGGAGAAATCTATGAAGAGAATTGGAGTGATTGGCATTGTAATCAAAGGAGATAGAGCAGTGGCTGTGGAGATGCAAAAAGTCCTTGGCGAGTTCGGTGACATCATCATCGGACGCATGGGCGTGCCTCGTCCTGAAGCCAACGTCATATCCTTGATTGTTGAAGGCAGCGTGGAAAGGGTGTCTGCTTTGACAGGACGTCTTGGCAAGTTCCACGATCTTTCAGTCAAGTCGGCATTGACCTCTGTTGAAATTGATTGCTGACACAAAACAGCACTTTAACGATGCAAAATAAATGTGTAAACCATTTGTTTTGCAAATAATATTAAATAATAAATAGGAGAAATATATGAAAAAAATCGTAATCTCATTGGTGGCAGTATTGCTCACTTTGTCCCTCTTTGCTTTTGTCGCTTGCGACAAGCCAGCCGATGACAACACCCCCACGTCAAAGGGCACATTGACTTTTGTCATGCCCGACGGCACCCCCGCTCTTGCAGCTGCACAGCTCCTTGGAACAACAGAGATAGGTGGCTACACCGTCAATACAGAAATTGTTGCAGCCAACACCATTGCAACACAAATCGGTGGCGAGCTTGCAGACATCGTCATTGCTCCTACCAATGCAGGCGCAGCTCTCATCAACAAGGGCGCACCCTACAAGCTTGTGTCAGTTGCAGTTGAAGGAAGTCTATATCTCATCGGCAGTCCCAACAAAGTTGGTGGCGACAGCACCATCGTCTTTGACGACCTCAAGGGCAAGCGCATTGCATCAATTGGTCAAAACAACACTCCCGACAGAGTGTTCAAGTATATCGTGGACAACACCGTTGGCCTCACCTATGATGATGAAAACGACACAATCACCTTCAGCGATGGCGCAACCGCAACCATTGAATGGTGTGCAGATGGCCCTGCAGCAAAGGTTGCTCTCACAAGAACGACCAATCCTTGTGACTTTGCAATTGTTGGCGAGCCCGCAGCAACCGCATTTGGAACTCCCAATGGTGGTGGATTTTCTGCAAGAATGGACTTGCAAGCCCTTTACAGAGGCATTGGCAACAAAATGATCAACTTCCCTCAAGCAAGTCTTTTTGTCAAGACCTCTCTCACCGAGGACAAGGAATTTATGAGCGCATTGTTCAAGGCCCTTGAGGAC
>JAFVYE010000101.1 GCA_017500745.1 Clostridia bacterium
AGTAGAAACAAATAAAATTAATTTTTCTTTATCAAGACCGAATTTTGGTGGTAAACCTACTGTGTTTATTTAAATTAAAAGCCCGTAATTTTTCGGGCTTTTGTTTTTGAGAACAAGACGGAACCCCACGGCACTTTTGGGGACCAAAGGTAATATATAAACCCTTCAATGAAGAAAATCACCTCCGTCTTGTAACAACTTAAAATATAAGTGCCTCAAATTTCAAGCAATGAGATTATATCATAAAAAACTAAAATAATCAAGTCAAAAATTTCAGACGCTATCACTACTTGTCCGCCAAATCCCAGCAGAAAACTGTTGGGATTTTTGTTTGAAAGCGCATCGCACAAGCGCCTACAAATCCCACCGTCTCTACCAAACCTCACTTAATTGGCGAGGTTTTTCAATACACCAAGAAATCAATATATCTCAAAACAAAAACCCACTCGGTTGAGTGGGTTTTTGTTTTGCGCTGTTGTACAAAATTAAGGATTTGTAAAATGGATAACTTCAACTTTTGATGTTGGTTTCTAAATTATCTTGCTTTATCTTAGTAGTCCATGCCACCTGCAGGGGGTGCCATCATAGGTTGAGGCTCCTTGATGTCGGTGACAAGTGCTTCTGTTGTAAGGAGTGTTGAAGCAACGCTTGTTGCGTTTTGCAATGCACATCTGGTCACCTTTGTAGGATCAAGAATGCCTGACTCTATCATATCACAATACTTGTCCTTGGCTGCATCGTAGCCATAGTTTGCCTTTTTCTTGGCAATGATATTGGCTGCGACAACACCACCGTCAACACCTGCATTGGTTGCGATTTGTCTGATGGGTGCTTCAAGTGCCTTGATGACAACTGTTGCGCCAGTTTTGACATCGCCTTCAAGCTTTGCACAGGCATTTTTCACTGCTGGGACGATTGAAAGGAGTGCCACGCCACCACCGGGGACAATGCCCTCTTCAACTGCTGCGCGAGTTGCGTTGAGAGCATCCTCGATGCGCATTTTGCGTTCCTTCATTTCAACCTCAGTTGCTGCACCTACGCCAATAACTGCCACACCACCAGAGAGTTTTGCAACACGTTCCTGAAGTTTCTCTTTGTCATAATCGCTGGTTGAAAGTGCGATTTGGTTGTGTATAGCCTTGATTCTGTCAGAAATGGCCTCTTGTGAGCCAACACCACCAACGATGGTTGTATTGTCCTTGCCAACCTTCACTGACTTTGCTCTGCCCAGCATATCAATGGTGACATCCTTAAGCTCATAGCCAAGCTCACTGCTGACAAATGTGCCACCTGTGAGGATTGCGATATCTTCAAGATAGCTCTTTCTTCTGTCGCCAAATCCGGGAGCCTTGACTGCCACGACGTTGAACACGCCTTTGAGCTTGTTGACGATGATTGTTGTCAATGCTTCGCCCTCAATGTCATCACTGATGATGAGGAGCTTCAAGCCGTTTTTGAGGACTTGCTCAAGGACGGGGAGCAGCTCTTGAATGTTGCTGATTTTCTTGTCTGTAATGAGAATGACAGGATTGTCAAGCTCTGCTTCCATTTTTTCTGTGTTGGTGACAAGATAGGGGCTGACATAGCCACGGTCAAATTGCATACCCTCAACAACGTTGAGCTCTGTGTGCATTGCCTTGCCCTCTTCAATGGTGATGACGCCGTCCTTGCCCACCCTTTCCATTGCCTCTGCAATGAGGTTGCCGATGGCTTCATCGCCTGCTGAAATTGCACCGACCTGTGCAATTGCCTTGCTGTCCATAATGGGCTTTGAAATCTTTTTCAGTTCTTCAACAGCCACTTCGGTTGCAAAAGCAATACCCTTTTTAAGCACCATAGGATTGGCGCCTGCTGCCACATTTTTGTGACCTTCCTTGACAATTGCTTGTGCAAGGACTGCTGCTGTTGTTGTGCCATCGCCTGCAACATCGTTGGTC
>JAFVYE010000013.1 GCA_017500745.1 Clostridia bacterium
CTGCCAACAACAGGAGAGAGGTCCGCAAAGTAGATTTCACCGCGTTTTATCATTTCCATACACCGATTATTGCCAACTGACTTGGATATATCCCTGATATATTATGATTTGTCATCAAAAAGGGTTTTTTGTGCTTGTCAAACTGATTGCTATGGAGTAAAATGTAATATAGAAATAAGTGAGAGATTTTGGGTCTAAAACCCTCAAAAAACGGGTATTTTTGCTATAAAACGAGCAAAATACACGCATCGTGTTCGGTACACAAATCGTGTATCAAACAAAAAATGATAGATTTTATTGCAAAGCAATAAACATATGCTGTCAATCGGCGTATGTTCAGGCAGGAGATTTTATGACAAAACTTGGCATCGTTGGATATGGAAATCTTGGCAAAGCGTCAGAAAAGATTGCTTGTTCAAGAGATGACATGACTGTTGTTGGCATCTTCACAAGGCGTGATCCTGCCACAATGCACTCCCCCTTTGGCACACCATTTTACAGCCAAGATCAACTTCAGCAGTTTGTTGGCAAAATTGACGTGCTTGCACTCTGCACGGGCTCTGCCAATGACCTTGTGGATTTGGCACTTGAACAGGCCAAGCACTTCAACACCATTGACAGCTTTGACACTCACGCCCGTATGAGAGAATATGTTACGGCTCTTGACGCTGTTGCCCTTGACAATCAACACTTGTCCATGGTTGGCGTAGGTTGGGACCCGGGCGTGTTTTCAATCATGCGCACATTGTTTGACGGAGTGTTGCCCAATGGACACACCGTCACTTTCTGGGGCAAAGGTGTGAGCCAAGGTCACAGCGAGGCAATACGCAAGCTTGACGGTGTCGTCAAGGCAGTTCAATATACCGTGCCCAAAGAGGACGCACTTGCAATGGCAAGGGCAGGACAGGGTAGTGCCCTTACAACTCGTGACAAGCATCTTCGTCAATGCTTTGTGGTTGCAGAGGACGGAGCAGACCTTGACAAAATTGCATGCCAAATCAAGTCAATGCCCAATTACTTTGCAGATTACGACACAGAGGTCAATTTTGTCTCGTCAGAGGAGTTTGACCTCAACCACACCGCAATGCCTCACGGAGGGCTTGTGCTAAGACGTGGCGACGTCAACGGCATGGCAGAAAACCTTGAATTCAATCTCAACCTCTCATCCAATCCTGATTTTACAGCCAGCGTGTTGATGGCATATGCAAGATGCTTGGTGCGTCTATACAACAAAGGTGTGCGCGGAGCTCTCACCGCCCTTGACGTGCCTGTCAGCGCCTTGATTGACGTGGACAGAATAGACACAATTGCAAAGTTCCTATAATGAATATATTTGCATAAATACAAAACAACTGCATAAATATGAAGCATCCAAAGTACAACACAATACTATTTGATCTTGACGGCACCCTCATTGACAGCAAGCCGGGGATTTTGACTGCAATCCGCAAGACTTTGAGTGCATTTGACATCCCGTACACAGAGGCGATCATTGATCAAATGGTTGGCCCTCCTTTTAGGATCAGCATGAAGGAGCTTCTTGGCATCAACGATATGTCCCTCATTGAACAACTCATCAAGGTGTATCGTGGTCACTACAAGGCAGGGGACTGGCGTGGATGTAGCATTTATGAAGGTGTTGTGGACATGTTGTCAAAGCTGAAGTCAGAGGGCTATACCCTTGGTCTTGCCACCTCAAAGCCCTTGCAATACACCACTATAATCATGGAGGAGCTTGGGCTTGACAAGTACTTTGATTACGTTGGCGGAGCCACAGGGGATGCCACGGCAGAGCTCAAAACTGACGTAATAAACGTGGTGCTGAAAAACCTCAACGTCACTTGCCTTGACAGCGTGCTTATGATAGGGGACAGACTCTATGACGTTGAAGGTGCCAAAGCAAGCGGTGTGGACAGCATGGGCATACTTTGGGGCTATGGCAACAGAGCCGAACACGAGAGCTGTGGTGCCGACTACATTATGTCATCAACTGATGAGGTGGTTGATTTCCTGATCAAGTAAAATAAGTGATTTCACACAATACGATGTTCACAGGTGCAAAACAGCAATATGAACATCGTATTTTCTTATTTATTGGATTTTTTTACATCAATGATTTGAAGCTTGCACATCGTCTTTTCAAAGGATATATCCACCTGTCCATGTTCGGTGCGCTTTTCGCCGTCAACACAAAAGTCCGTTGGTTTTTTGAGGTGCAAAGTGGCGTTTGTCACACGTTTGAAGGTTATTGTGCCACGGTCCTGTTCCTTGTTGAGTCCCACAAAAAACACCTTAAAGAACGGAAAGAACATTTCAATCATTCCAACAAGTCCGTTGTGCTTTGGGGAGCGTATGAGCACCATATGTCCACCCAAGTCTCTTTCATCGTACAGCTTGTTGAAGTTGAATCCAAAGCAACGGGGTGACTTTATGAACATGACAAGGTTGAACTCTCCTTGATAGGTTTTGCCATCTGTTTCAATCCTGCACTCACATCTATTGACTTTGTACGCTTTCAACACCTTTATGGCGTAGGCAAGCACTCCAAGCTGTCTTTTTGACTTTTGACTTGCAGTATATCCAATTTCAGTAAACGCTCCTGTGGCATAGACGTAAGTAAACAAGTTGTCCCGCGCCTTGCCTATGGTGATTTGTCTTGGAGAGGACAGCGCATGGCAGTATTTTTCAGCCCCTGCCTTGTCGTTGAGAGTGCCACATGGAAAGTAATACATCGTCTTGTCCAAATTGTATATTTTTTGCATAATTGTCTGCAAAGTTCCATCTCCACCGCACACGGCAAATGCGTGGTATTTGTTCAGATTCACGGGCTGGTTGGAAGGCAAATGCATGGTGGAATAGCGGAAGTTTTCTCCCTGTTTTCCAAGAGCGTATTTTACGTTTTCTGGGGTGCAACGTCTGCACTTTCCGGCGTTGTGGTTTATCACAATCAAGCAGTCTTTCATGGCGCTCCTTTTTGCAATTATTTGCAAAGACAAAAAAATTCTATTCTAATTTTGCCCCTTTATCATCAAAATATGATTGCCATTGCAGTTGTTTCGTGGTATAATGTATAAAATTTCTTAAAATTTTATTAGGAGAACACAAAATGGCTTACAAGGGTATGGCTCAAATCAACAAAAAAGATTTGTGGACAATTCCAAATCTCATCACCTATTTCCGCATCATCTGCATCCCCGTGTACGTAGTGCTCATGGCGCTTGCGGGCATCCGTGCAGATCAAACTTTGCTCTATGTCGCACTTGGCGTATTTGTTGTTGCATCAGCAAGCGACCTTGTTGACGGATGGATTGCAAGGCGCTTCAATATGACCACAGGCATTGGTATGGTCCTTGATCCCTTTGCAGACAAGCTTATGCACATCAGCGTGCTTTTCTGCTTGGCGTTCTGCACAGGTCTTACACCTCTTGGACAACAAACAGCATCCCTCACTGACGGCTGGTACATCCATTACGCATTTGTCATTTTGGTGCTTGCAAAGGAAGGATTTATGGTGTTGATGTCACCCTTTGTCATGAAGCGTGGCGCAAAGATCCAAGCCAACTGGATGGGCAAGGTTGCATCAGCCACCATATCAATTGGCGTCATCCTTTGTTTCTTCCATCCTTACGTATATCTTGCAGACTGGGGCATTCTTGCATGGGGTGTTGCACTCTCATACGGCGCACTCATTGGCTACATAAAGGAGATCGTGCATCAAATCAAACTCATTGACGCAGGCAAAATGGAACGTGTCACCGATGAAAGCGTCAAGTACACCAATGCAGAAAACACAGCCCTCCTTCACCCCGTTGAAACCGAAGTGGCAGCAGACACCGACTCACAAAACTGATTCATCTATATATGCACCATAGGTGCAAAAGGAAATTATGGACAAAAAAATTCAAATGGACAAAACTTACAATCCGGAGTTTGAAAGTCGCATTTATGACTTTTGGATGAAGCACAAATGCTTTGAGGCCCACGTCAATTATGACAAGGAGCCCTTCACCATTATGATGCCTCCTCCCAACATTACGGGACAACTCCACATGGGTCACGCCCTTGACCAAACCATACAAGACATACTCACGCGATTCAAGCGTATGAGCGGATTTGAAGCACTCTGGCTCCCCGGCACAGACCACGCATCCATTGCAACCGAAGTCAAAATCGTTGAAAAGATGAAAAAGGACGAGGGGCTCACCAAAGCAGACGTAGGCCGTGACGGCTTCATGGAGCGTGCATGGGCATGGAAAGAGCAATATGGTGGCAGAATTGTAGAGCAACTCAAACACCTTGGCTCATCCTGTGACTGGTCAAGAGAGGCATTCACAATGGATCAAAACTGCTCCAACGCAGTGCTTGAGGCCTTTGTAAGGTATTACAAAAAGGGGCTGATTTATCGTGGCGACCGCATCATCAACTGGTGTCCTCATTGCAAGACGGCACTTTCTGATGCAGAGGTTGAATACAACGAGCAACAATCAAATCTTTGGTACTATCGCTATCCCGTGGTGGGAGAGGACGATTATATTACCATTGCAACCACTCGTCCCGAAACCATGCTTGGCGACACCGCAGTTGCAGTCAATCCCAAGGATGAAAAGATGTCAAAGTACATTGGCAAGATGGTCAAATTGCCTCTCACAGACAGAGAAATCCCCGTTGTTGGCGACGACTATTGTGAAATTGGCTTTGGCACAGGCGCAGTGAAGATCACTCCCGCCCACGACCCCAACGACTTTGAGCTTGGTCTCAGACACAACTTGCCCGTCATCAAGGTCATTGATGATGGCGGTCTTATGAACGAAAACGCAGGAGTCTATCAAGGCCTTGATCGCCTTGCATGCCGTAAAGCAGTTGTTGCAGACCTTGAAAAGCTTGGTCTCCTTGAAAAGATTGAACCCTATGCACACAACGTTGGCGAGTGCTATCGCTGTGGCGAAACCGTTGAAGCAATGGTGTCAAAGCAATGGTTTGTCAAGATGAAGGAGCTTGCAGAGCCCGCAATCAAGGCAGTCAAGTCAAAGAAGATTGAGTTTGTGCCCAAGCGCTTTGAAAAGATATATTTCAACTGGATGGAGAACATCAAAGATTGGTGCATTTCACGTCAACTTTGGTGGGGACATCGCATCCCTGCATACTATTGTGACGAATGTGGCGAAACAGTCGTGGCCAAGTCAATGCCCGAGGTCTGTCCCAAGTGTGGTGGCACACACTTCCATCAAGATGAGGACGTCCTTGACACTTGGTTCAGTAGTGCACTTTGGCCTTTCAGCACTCTTGGATATCCTCGCAAGACAAAGTCACTTGGCTATTTCTATCCCACAAGCGTGCTTGTGACGGGTTACGACATCATCTTCTTCTGGGTTGCACGAATGATATTCAGCGGTCTTGAATTTATGAATGACGTGCCTTTCAGCGAAGTGCTCATCCACGGCATTGTCCGTGACAGCCAAGGCAGAAAGATGTCCAAGTCATTGGGAAACGGCATTGATCCTCTTGAAATCATTGACAAATACGGCGCAGACGCCCTTCGTTTCTCCCTTGCAACAGGCATTGCTCCCGGCAGCGACACCAGATATAGTGACGCAAAGACAGAGAGTGCAAGAAACTTCATCAACAAACTTTGGAATGCATCTCGCTTTGTCATCATGAACATTGGCGAAAATGACGACCTCACTTTCCCCAGCAAGCTCAACGGAGCAGACAAGTGGATTTTGGCACGTCTTAATGACGTCATAAAAGAGGTCACCATCAACCTCAACAAGTATGAAATCGGCATGGCGGCGGCTCGTCTTTACGACTTCACTTGGACAGAGTACTGCGATTGGTACATTGAAATGAGCAAGCCCTTGCTCTACAGCAAGGATCCCAAGGAGCACAATCACGCTGTGGCAATGCTCACTTACACCTTGACTCAAATCCTCAAGTTGTTGCATCCTTTCATCCCCTACATCACAGAGGAGATTTACTCCAAGTATGCTCCCAAGGGAAGCATCCTAATGAAAGAGAGCTGGCCCAGCTACAACAAGAAGTTTGCATACCGCAAGGATGAAAAGAGCTTTGAAGGCCTCCGTGAACTCATCGTTGCCATTCGCAACACCCGCGCAGAGATGGGCGTGGTGCCCGCAAAGCGCTTGAACGCATACGTGAAGGCAACAGACGTCAACTTCATGAAGAAGTCCGCCCAATATCTTGAAAAACTTGCAGGCATTGGCAACGTCACGTTCATTGAGGACAAGAGCGAAATCACCGAAAGATGCACCGCAATCGTCACCCACTCTGCCGAGGTCATGATTCCTATGGGCGATCTCATTGACTTTGAAAAGGAAAGAGAGCGCATCACAAAGGAAATCCAACAAGCAGAGGCAGAAATCAACAAAGCAAAGGGACTTCTTGCAAATCAAGGTTTTGTGGCAAAAGCACCTCAAAAGCTCATTGACAACGAGAGAGAAAAGCTTTGTAGAGCAGAGGACAGACTTAAAAAGCTTCAAGACAAGCTGGCAGAACTCAACTAACATCAAATTGAATCAATCCTTGGAGATGGTGGGCGTAGCCCACTGTCTTTGAGCGCCAATGACGGCGACAAGAGGTAAATATGGAAATCAAACACGCATCATCAATTCTTCTCGGCAATATGAGCTACGTTGCCAAACTTTTTGTTTGGTTGCTCATCTGCGTATTGCTCACCGTGGGGATTGCCTCAGCAATCTTCATCCCCGTGGGCAACGCCCTTTCAGAGAAAGAGGACATCATGGGCGAACTTGTCAACATCAAAGAGTCTGTGCAAAGTTTGCTCAAAAACGACATAGGCGTCTATGACGTGCTCGTGGCATTTGAAAAGAGCGCACTTGCAATACTTGGCATGCTTGCATCAAACGTCGGCCTTTTGGCAGGGCTTATCATTGCAGCGATTTTCTTGTATTGCTTGTATTTGTTCTTGACAGGGCTCAGTTATTATCCCACGGCGTACATTGTCAATGAGCTGATGTCATCAAACACCAGATACGGCTTTGCAGCATCAATGGCAAAAAACATCAAGATGGCATGCAAGTATTCTGTGTCACGCATGCTCATTTCTTGCCCTCTTGACTTTGGCATTGTTGCACTTCTTGCGGGTGTTGGCTTTGGTCTTTTGAAGTTGATTGGCGTGTTTGCACTCCCCATACTTTTGGTGGCAGGCCTTGCGCTTTTCTCAATGCGCTCAATTTTGTTTTCTGGCTGGCTTCCTCGCCTCCTTCACAATCCTGAGGAGAGGACCTTTGACGCATTTACACGCAGTCTTGTCAGCGTCAAGGGCAATATGGGTGCTTTGTTCAAGGCATTCTCATTGATCTTTTTTGTGGCATATTGTTGCATTTTTGTGCTCACTGTGCCCACCTTTGGATTCATCAACATCCTCATTCCATCAACCTACTACATTTTGCTCCGTTCAGTTGAGCTTGTTGGGTTCTACAAGACCAACAACATGAGCTTTTACGTTGACTCACGCACAGTCATCAACACAGTTGAATACGGCTATCGCAAGGACAACCAAGAGCAAGATGACGAGTACAGCGACATCAACTATTGATTTATGCGTAGCATAAATGGTGCAATATGAAATTTAAAATGTATTTTGGCAAAATAAAGACTGCGCTGTTTGCCATGGTGATGATCATTGCATTGGCGCTGATAGTTGTGGACATACTGCTTCTTTCACACGTCTTTGGCAATGCTGTCAACGAGGTGGTGTCGGGTGTGTCAATGGGGGCAGGAGCACTCATCTTTGTGGGATGTGCCTTGACTCTCTTTTACAGCAACTATGAGCTCAAGGACGACCACCTGAAATGTGTCCTTGCAGTCTTTTGCGACAAAATCAAATATGAGTCAATCGCAGGCATCCGTCAAAACACCGTGACCAAAGAGGTGTTTGTGGCAGTTGAAGATGACAAGGGCGACGTGTTTGTGTCATCTCTCAACCTTGACCCTGCAACCGCAGACAAAATGGCAAGAGAGCTTGCATGCAAATGCGGTATGCTTGTGGAGTATTACTCTCCCAAAACCGACAAGAAAAAATGATTGTGGACCTTGTCCACCGACCAAATGGAATTCAAACCTTTTGACACATATGCAAAAGAGGAGCTCAACGCCCTCTTGACAGGCAGAAACTACGTGGGAAGCGAGTTTTCATACCACGCATTTTTGTCTTGGTTTGACACTCTTGAATATGCCCAAACCCCCACGGCTTTTTATATCCGTGCACTCTTTGATGACGGGGATATGTATTGGCCTCCCATTGTGAAGGAGGGCAGTGCAGAGGACGCCTTGATGGCCATTGAAGGCAACAAGATTTACTTTGCCAGTGATGAGTTTGCGTCAAGCGTGTATGGCAAATATCATCTCCACAGCGAAAGAAAGTGGGCGGAGTATATCTATCTTGCCAAGGACTTCATCTCACTTGAAGGCAAGCGCTATCACGCAAAGCGCAATCACATAAAGAAATTTCAAAAACTCTACAATTCCACCATTGAACCCTACAAATTGGAGGATAAACCCGCCATTGAGGAGTTTGAAAGAGCGTGGGTTGCATCAAAAAACTTTGATGAAAAGGAGCGTCAATCCGCAGAGCGTGAGCAAACCATTGTCAACGGCTGGTATGATGCGGTGCTCAAAGGAGAGCTTGTTTGTGACGTTCTCAAAGTTGACGGCAAAGTGGTGGGAGTGTCCATAGGCGAGATTATGCCATCGGGCAACGCCGTTGTCCTCTATGAAAAGGGGGACGTCAATTACGAGGGCGTGTACAGTTATCTTGCAAACACCTTTGCCAAGCGCAACTTTTCGCAATGCGAGTACATCAATCGTCAAGAGGATATGGGCCTTGAAGGGCTACGCAAGTCAAAGCTTTCATATTATCCCGCCTTCCTTTACAACAGATTTGTCATGACACCTCTCATGTGTTGCAAGTCGTTGAGAGAGGAGTGCCCGTTGTCCCCTTATCGTGTCAGAAAGCTCAACCTCAGCGACTATGACACGGCCATGTCCTTTTTTGAAAGGGGCAGAGATGCCCTTCAAGACAAAAAGCACTTTCTCAACTACACCGAGGATGAGCTGAAGCACGTCCTTGAACACGGGTTTATGTTGGGGGCTTTGGACGGCGACACCTTGATTTCCACTTGTGCTGTTGACAGCGACAAGGAGTATGGCAACAAACTTCGTGAGATTTGTGGAGAGGCAAGACCTGTCAACTTTTATGAATTTTCGGGCATAATGACTGCGGTAGATGCCCAGCGAAAAGGCATATCAAGGGCCCTTTGTGCAGAGGTTGTTGAGTATGCCAAGGACAACTTGTCCCCCTGCGTTTTGTGCGCAGTTGTGCAGTACGACAATCTTCCGTCTCTTGCCAACTTGACCAAACTTGGCTTTGAGGAAAGGGGCAGAGCCACCTACAATGAATACGATTTTAGATATCTTTGCCTTGAGGTTTGAGGTGGTCAATCCTTGACTTGTCACATAGAATGTGACTATGAAGATTGACGTCACGATAGACCTTGGTGTCATAAAGAGAAATATTGCAACCTACACCGGCAACGTCATATTGATGGTCAAGGCGGATGCCTACGGCCACGGGCTCACGGAGGTGGCAAGGGCAGTAGACCATCTCGTATATGGCTACGGAGTTGCCACCATAGAGGAAGGCGTTGCCTTGCGTGAGTGCACCAACAAGGAGATATTTGTCTTTCAATGGGCAAAGAGCGAGGTGCCCTCTGCATTGCATAGCAACCTTACGCTGTCCGTGACGGACTTTGGGTCCCTTGACTACGTCAAGGACAAGGGCGTGAGAGGGGTTTTAAAGGTCAACACGGGCATGAATAGGTTTGGGTTTGACGTTGAAGATGCGCCTCTTTTAAAAGCCAAACTGCAGGGTGTAGACGTGAGGGGGTCATGCTCCCACGTTTATTCTGGAGAGTCATTGCCTGCGCAGCAAATGCTTTTTGACAAATGGTGTGCTCAACTTGGTGGGGAGGACGATCATTTGCTGTCATCTTGCTACAACCACCTGCCCCACAACTTGATCAGAGTGGGCATAGGAGCATACGAGGGCGCAATGACGGTCACAAGCAGAGTTGTTGCAGTGCGCAGGTTGAAGAGGGGCGACAACGTTGGCTATGGCAACACGCTGTCAAAGGATGGCAACGTGGCGTGGATTTTTGGCGGATATGCCGATGGCATCAATCGTGACAATCCACAGCCGGTTATGATTGGAAACAAACTGTGCAACGTCGTGGCGGTTTGCATGGACTCAACTGCGGTGTTCACAGGGGAGTATTCCCCCGAGATAGATGAGGAGGCCCACCTTGTTGGTCAACACCTCACGGCAAAGCAAATTGCAGAAGTCACCCACACCGTGCCATACGTGGTTATGACCTCATGGCGAGGCAGGGTGAAGAGGACGTATATATGCTCAAGCAAGAGGCACGAAAAATCGCAAGGGCAAGGATTGCCAAAATGAGTCAGGCAGAAAGAGAGTGGGCAAGCGATGCAATCGTTGATGCCGTATCTTCCCTTGACCTGTTCAAAAAGGCAAAAAAGGTGTTTGTATATCTTGGCACAGACACCGAGCCCGACACCCACGAAATAGTGGGGCTTGCTCTTGCAATGGAAAAGACTGTGGCAGTTCCTCGTGTCAAAGGGGAGCATATGAATGCCATCATCATCACGCCGTACAGCGATTTCAAAACAAATCAATGGGGCATATTGGAGCCCATCAAGGGCTATGCCCTTGACGAAATTGATCTTGCCATAATCCCTATGGTTGCTTTTGACGGAATCAAAAGAGTGGGGCACGGCAAGGGCTATTACGACAAGTTTTTGGCAAACCACAAATGCACAAAGCTTGGGCTTGCCTTTGAGTGTCAATGTGTAAGCGGGCTTGAAGTGGACTCCTTTGACGTGCCACTTGATTGCCTCGTCACCGAAAAGAGAATTGTCACTTTGTCAAAAAAGTGTTACGAAAACAAGTTTGGAGAAGAGCTTTGAGAGTCATTGCAGGCAAATATAAGGGCAGACGTTTGACCTCTCCCGAGGGCAACAACGTTCGTCCCACAACAGATCGCATCAAGGAAACCGTGTTCAACGTTCTTCAATGGGAGGTTGAAGGTGCAGTTTGTCTTGACCTTTTTGCAGGCAGTGGAGCCCTTGGCATTGAGTGCTTGTCCCGGGGAGCAAAAGAGGTTGTTTTTGTGGACAAAAGCCCTCAAAGCGTTGACCTTGTCAAAACCAACTTGAAGGGCATTGACGGTGAGTATAGGGTGTTGTCCAGCGACTTTTTGAGTGCCCTTCGCAGTTTTGACACCAAGTTTGACCTCATCTTCATTGACCCTCCCTATCAGAGCAATCTTGGGCTTATTGCGGTGGAGTACATCCTTGACAAAGAGCTTCTAAAAGAGGGTGGCATCATCTATTTTGAACACGGAGATGAAATCACTTTCACAGCGCCAAAGGGTTACAAAACCCGCACAAAAAAGATGGGCTACACCATTGGCGAGTTCATCACCAAACAAAGAGTTGCCATGCTCACGGGCAGTTTTGACCCCATCACAAAGGGCCACGAGGCGCTGATTGATGAAGGGCTTATGCACTTTGATGAAGTTGTCGTTGCGTGTCTTGTCAATGAGGAAAAGGAGTACTTTTTCACCCCGGAGGAGAGGGTTGCAATTGTGAGTGCCACCATCAAAGACAAAAAGGGCGTAAGAGCAATTTACAGCACGGATATGGCAGTTGACGTTGCCAAGAGAGAGGGGGCAGAAGTGTTCATCAGAGGAGTGCGTGGAGATGACGATAGGGCTTATGAAGAGGAAATCAGGCAGTACAATCTCAACCACGGCGGAGTGGACACAATCATCTATGAACTTGACACTCTCCACACCGTGTCATCAACTCGGGCAAGAGAGGAAATTTTGAAAGGGGATTACCGCTCAATACCCGCATCAGCGGTGCTCACCCTTGACCAAATTGTAAAAAACAAAATGAAATAAATCTAATGAGGAAACTATGGAAACCATTGAATCATTGTTGAACGAAATTGAAAGCGAAGTGTTGAGAGCAAAAAAGGCACCCTTTTCAAGCACAGACGTGCTCTTGAACAAGCAAACCATGTTGTCACTCATCAACCGTTTCCGCGGTGCATATCCCAGCGCACTTCGTGAAGCAGAGCAAATCAAAAAGGACCGTGACAACGTCATCAACAAGGCAAACGAGTACGCCGAGAGCATCTGCGACAATGCCGAAAAGCAAGTCAAAACCTTGATTGCAGAAACCGAAATTATGCGCAGAGCCAAGGAAGACGCAGACCTTCTCCGCAATGAAGCACAACAAAATTACGAGAAGATGGACTACGAAGCAAGAGTGCTCGCATTCAACATTCTTGACAATGCAGAAAAGGCATTGTCCGAGAGTATGAATATCATCAACGGACGCAAACGCAAGTTGGTTGAGTAGTTTTTGACACTTAAAGTTGCGATATGAACAAATTCTTCAAAATTTTTGCGTTGTTGCTGACGCTGGTTTTTGTCCTGTCAGCTCTCGTTGCTTGTGACCTTTTGGGCGGGATTCCAGCTGGGGATACCGACAGTTCTGGTACGGGTGGATCGGGCACAGGAGCAACCTATGCTCTTGACGTCTACACCCTCAATGACGTCCATGGCAAAGTTGTGGACAACAACTCACAGCCCGGACTTGATGAGATGACCACCTATCTCAAAAGCAAGCAGCAGGAGCAAAACACCATGTTTCTCTCTTCTGGCGACATGTGGCAGGGCACGGCAGAGAGTGGACTCACCAAAGGCAATATCATCACCGATTGGATGAATCATCTTGGTTTTTCTGCAATGGCAATTGGCAACCACGAGTTTGATTGGGGTGAGAGCGTCATTGCCAAAAACGCAGAGTTGGCAGATTTTCCTCTGCTTGCAATCAACATTTTTGACCGTGACACCAACAAGCGAGTTGACTATTGTGACGCCTCTGTTTTGGTGGACAAAGGTCAGGTTCAGATTGGCATAATTGGCGCTGTTGGCGACTGCTATTCATCAATCTCTGGCGACATGAGCGCCGGCGTCTATTTCAAGACGGATGGCGAGCTTACCTCCCTTGTCAAAGCAGAGTCAAACAAGCTCAAAGCAGAGGGCGCAGATTTCATAATCTATCTCTTGCATGACGGCCTTTCAAAGAGCTATTCATCAGAGAAGTACCTCACCGGCAACAACTACAAAAATGACAGCGGTGTTTACTACGACACGTCGTTGTCAAATGGATACGTGGACTTGGTGTTTGAAGCCCACACTCATCAAAGCTACGTTCTGAAGGATGAATATGGTGTATATCATCTTCAAGGTGGTGGCGACAACAACAAAGGCATGACCCACGCACAAGTTGTGTTCAACCTTGATGACAACTCAACAAGAGTGCGTGAAGCAGGGCTTGTCCGTCACAACACCTATTCAACAATGGCAGATGATCCAATCGTTGACAACTTGATTGACAAGTACGACAGCGTCCTTGGCACCATCTATGACACAATTGGCACAAACAAAGATACAATAAGTAGCAGTCAAATCAAAAACCATGTGGCACGGCTATACTATGAGGCAGGTGTCAAAAAGTGGGGAGCACAATATGACATCGTGCTTGGTGGAGGTTATCTCAGCGTCCGTCACCCCTATGACCTCAACAGCGGAGCAGTGAACTATGCCACACTTTATACGCTCTTGCCCTTTGACAACGAGATTGTTCTCTGCAAGATCAAGGGCAAAGACCTCAAGTTAAGATATCTTGAAAACGGCAGTTATTACATCTATTTGGGCACCTACGGCACCAGCATAAGAAACAGCATTGACGACAACAAAACCTACTATATTGTCACAGACACCTACAACTCCACATACTCCTCAAATAGACTAACGGTTGTAGCGTCACTTGGATCGGTGTATGCACGAGATCTCATGGCGGAGTATATTGCTTCAGGTGGCCTCTCATAACAATTGCAAGTTATTGTCAAACACAATCAAAACCTCCCGTTTGGGAGGTTTTTGTTTAGTGGACATAACTTTTCAAGGCAGATTGAAGCAGAGATAAAAATTGCATCAGTTCCAAAATTTCATATTTTGTTTTTCCCTCGGCAAGTATATTTGCCACACTAATTGCAAGCATATTGATGTTGAAACTGTCTCCAAGCATAATATAGTATATTCTCAAAGAAAAAAGTTGACAATTTGATGTAAATTTCTTGACATTGAAAACTCTGTGTCATATAATAGTGACACTATGTGCGGCCATGGCGGAATAGGCAGACGCGTACGTTTGAGGGGCGTATGGGACGACCGTGTGAGTTCAAGTCTCACTGGCCGCACCAAGAAAAAGAACCAAGTCAACAGACTTGGTTTTTTTTATGCGACCAAGTGAGGCTTGTGTTGGGCTTTGCCCAACGTGCCTACGGCACCAACTCACACTCCGCGTATCGTGACGCTTCGCTTTTTGAGTAAACTCAATCGCTACGCTATTTCGTCACTCCGTTCCTCACAAGTACACACTGGCCGCACCAAGGAAGAGAACCAAGTCAACTGACTTGGTTTTTTTTATGCGACCTGTGGACTTTGTCCTACAAGTACTCATTGCCGCACCAAATCAGTATAATCCGAACCAAATACTTGTAACGAGTGAATATTTCTGATTTACTTTTATGCTTAAATAGCCAAAAGGACTCGTTTTACATCGAGTCCTTTTTGTTTAATTTATAACATAAAAGTCAGGGTCTAAGATAAACTCACTATCAGTTATTTCAAGCCAAGATAAACATATTTTAATTAATTTATATATTTTTTGAGAGAAAGTCGATATAAATTTTTCTTTTACGCAAAATGTTTCTTTTAATACAAGTGGACTATCAACCGCATAATGAGTTTGATTAATAACTTTTCCACCTTTAGTATCAACATATCTATGCCCATCTTTATCAGTTGTTTCTAAAATCAAAAATGCATTTTGGGGATTGCTTTTATTTATTGAATGAGCATTTACAGGAGCAAGATTATTGTAGTTTTTTGTATCTAACGCAACAAAAGGATATTCTTTGTTTCTTTCTGATATGAACCAATTATATTCTCTTATCCAGTCCATTAATTCTAAAACAGTATAACTCCACTCCTTAGGAAAATAAGAAGATGAAAACAAATCTTTTAGTATTTCTTGCAAATTGCTATTTTCAGGTAAAAAATCATTCAATACTAAAAAAGCAGGAAACTGTTTGCTTTTTATTTTTTCTTCAATTTCGTCCATTTTACAATTCAACAAAGAAGAAACATTAGATAACCCTTCACTCATAGAAATAGTGCTATACAATATATTTGCAAAGGGTTTCAATGTTTCTAAAAGCAATCTATCAATTTTGCCTTTAACATAATCATTTAACGGATTAAAAAGTTTCCCCTTTACATATAAATCTTTTATATTTATTGATAAAATTTTACTAATTCGAGTTAATTCACCTTTTTTATTTGCATCATATGTTGTTATTCTTTTTTGTCGTAAATCAAAAGGCAGTTCTTCAATTGTTCCCGTATTTATATCAAAAAGACAAATAATTCTATCCCAACCAAGTTTATTAGCCGCATAACCTAATTCCATCAAAACGTTTGGATTCGGGGTTTTTCGTCCATTGTAATCTGAATTAATGATGCTTACGTCACAAACGAATAAAACACTCTTATCTATTTTATCGAATATTGTCGTGGTTATATCGGGACTACCATTAACTCCATTAGTATCTCTATCATATTCCATATAAATACGCGCGTCTTTTTCTAAATTTCTTAAAGCAGCTTTCAAACAGTATTCAATGAAATTTCTATGAGTTTTCTTTTCTAAATCATTTTGCCAAGAATAAAAAATTGTACGAGCCATAATCATCTCCAATAAAAAACTTTAACATTATTATAACCTCTTTCTTGATTTTTGTCTACGCAAGCCAAATCAGATAACGACAAAATAAGATAAAAATTCTTTCAAAAAGACGTCAGGTGTACACGTTCTTGTACAGGTCGGTGTAAAATTTTGGCGGATGTTGAGGTTTGCACTTTTATATTTTGATATGATAAAATAGAATTACAAACACGAACATTTATATATAATAACTACGGAACGAAAGGTCTATCAACGGAACGATAGATATTGCCAAGGTTTTTTCGTTATACGGTAGGCGGATATATTGAAAAAATGCGATTTTTGTGCTATAATAAACTGAACAATAAATAAGAAGTTATCGATTAGATTGAGGTACAAGTAATGAACAAAGAAATAAGAAAATTAATACTTGACAAACTAGGTGATGAATTAAGTAAAAACGGTTTTTATTTAGTTGACTCTACAAGAGAATATGCTGTTTACCATAAGAAAAATAATAATCATATTGAAATAATTCAATGGGCTAAAGATAAATATGAATCTTATATTACAGTTTCAACTTCTATTGCTTTTTTGAACACTAATGTTGAAAAATCAAACATTAATTATAAATGGTTTAATGAATTTAATAATGGTAATTATAGTAAAATTAATGTTGATGATTGTCTAAATAAATATTTTTTAAAGGGGCATTTTGGTCGTGAGTTTCATTATGGAGATGTATATATTGCTATAGGCAGAGGAATTGTTGGGGTGACACATAACTGCCAGAAAAAACCTTTGGGTTTTAAAATAAAAAGATATAAAGATTCTACATATAACGAGTTATGTAATCTAATCATTAAAAGAATGAATAGGATCTATTCTTGGCTAGAAAAAAACAAGTCAAGTGTTTTATAAATTCCAATTTGTCGGTCAGTTTAACTGTACGCACTTTTTAAGGGGTGTACGCAAATTGTATCAAAATAGATATTTACACACAAAGACAAGCACAAGCTTGTCTTTTTTTTTGCGTCAGTGGACTTTGTGTGTTGAAAACACACGCACCTATGCTCACACTGTGTGTTTTGAGTTGGACAAAATAAAACCTCCCGAGGTGGGAGGTTTTTGTTTGGGTTAGATGAGGGCTAGTTGAGGCCACCTTCGGCAACGTAGTCTGCCACAAGGTCTCGGGCATACACAGGACCCAGTGACGCCACAAAGGTCAGTTTGTTTGCCTTGTAGACAAGATTGTAGGTGTCTGTGATGATATAGTAAGTGGCGGTGTCCACTATGTTGTTGCGGACGGTGTTGCCGTAGTCGCCTACGTAGATGAAATAA
>JAFVYE010000102.1 GCA_017500745.1 Clostridia bacterium
ACGGGTTATGACGTATATTCAAGCGTTCCCACCTTTGAATATGATTACTCTGCAAACCTCAACGATTACTTCAAGTCAAACGGTATGGGCTTGGCATTTGACCCAGCAAAAGCGGATTTAACAAGGGGATTCACTGTGCCTGACGGCTACAATCCCTACATCAGTGACATATCTCACAAAACAAACATTGCTCTCACAAAGCACGGCGTGACTGCCGCAGCATCCACAAAGGTTGAAGTAAGTGACGGCTCAGCAGCGCCGGTTGAAAGACCCAAAATGTATTTGCATCTTGACCGCCCCTTCTTGTTTTGCATAATTGACGCACGGTTTAATTTGCCTATATTCATCGGTACGTTCAACGGCTAAGAGCAGATTTCATCAATCAATTCAACTATGTTGCAAATTTTTTGGAAATGGTGTATGATATATGTACACCATTTTCTACTTTAGTAGAAACAAGGAGTTGTTATGCACATTCAATGGTTTCCGGGACATATGACAAAGGCAATTCGCATGATGGAGGAGAATCTTCGTCTTGTGGATTCTCTCATATACGTCATTGACGCCCGTGCCGTATATTCATGTGCAAACCCCTTGCTTGACAAGCTCATTGCAGGCAAAAACGTGCTGTACGTATTCAACAAGTGTGACCTTGTTGACAAACAAGACCTTGACAAGTGGATTGCTCTTTACGACAAATTGGGCAAGCCCTGCGTGAAGGTTGTTGGCACCTCTGGCGATTGCGGTGTGATTGTCAAAAAACTCAAAGAGATCAACGCCTACAAACTGCAACGCTTTGCAGACAAGGGCGCCAAGGTCAACGTGAGAGCAATGGTGGTTGGAGTGCCCAATAGTGGCAAGTCCACAATCATAAACTCAATGGTTGGCAAGGCAAAAGCTGTCACCGGGGATAGGCCCGGTGTCACAAGAGGCAAGCAATGGCTCAGCATTGACGGAGTTGACTTCCTTGACACCCCCGGTACTCTATGGGGCAAGTTTGAGGATCAAAAGGTGGCGCATCACTTGGCTTACATTGGCAGTATTCGTGATGACATCCTTGACACGGGGGACCTTTGCTTTGACTTTCTTGAGGAAATCAAAGAGAGCTATCCTCAAAATCTCATTGACCGCTACAACTTAAAAGAGATGCCTGAAGGCACTCTTGAACTTATGGATGCAATAGCACTTTCTCGTGGCTACAAAATCCGTGGTGGCGAGGTTGACTACGACCGCACGGCAAGGACTGTCATTGATGATTTCAGAAAGGGCAGACTTGGCAAGATAATTCTTGAAAAATAGTTTTGCGCAAATTGTTTTGACACAAGGTGAAATATGGTTGACGTACATGAACTGCTTGAATATGAAAAGAAGTGCTTAGATGCAGGGTTTAAGTATATCTGTGGGGTTGATGAGGTTGGCAGAGGTCCTCTTGCTGGTCCTGTCACTTGCACAGCTGTCATCATGCCTCTTGATGATCTTATTCAAGGTGTCAATGACTCAAAAAAGGTGTCCAAAAACAAGCGTATCAAGCTTTATGACGTCATCATGGAAAAGGCAATTGCCGTAAACACGGTGTCCTATGACTGCCGCCAAATTGATGAAATGAACATCCTTGAAGCCACCAAGGCCTGTATGCGTGATGCAATCATGGGGCTCAGCGTCAAGCCAGACGTGGTTCTTGTTGACGCCTTGAAGCTTGACATCCCCTACAAGACCATGGGCATAATCAAGGGAGATGCCCTGTCATATTCAATTGCATCTGCAAGCATTGTGGCCAAGGTGACAAGGGACAAATTTATGTTTGAAATGGCAGAGAAGTATCCAGAGTACGACTTTGCCAACAACGTGGGTTACGGCACCGCAAAGCATATTTCTGCACTCAAGGAGTTTGGCCCAACTCCTATACATCGCAAGACCTTCATCAAAAACTTTGTCAAATGAAAAGCTTAAACACAAAGGCAATTGGGGATATTGGAGAAGAAATCGCCGTAAACTATCTCAAAAAGCAGGGATACAAAATCCTTGAAAGAAACGCAGTTTACGCCGGTGTAGAAATTGACGTCATCATGAAGGACGGCTCAACCATTGTCTTTTGTGAAGTCAAAACCCGTGTCAACACTTTGTATGGCAGACCCGTTGAGGCCGTAACCAAACAAAAGCAACAGAGATACGTCCAAGGCGCCAAGGGCTATATTGTGTCCCACAAAGTGAAAAACACAGACCTGCGTTTTGACGTAATAGAGGTTTTAGAGGAAGAAATCAACCACATAAAATCTGCATTTGAGTGCTGAATTCAAATCTTATTTGTCAGCAACAAAGTCGCAAAAGCAACAATCCACCAGCAAAATAGTCAACTCAAAACTCAAAAACTTCAACTTTTTGCAAAATATGACTTGATTTTGCTTGAATAAAAAAATTATATATGTTAATATATCACGCGTGACTCGGGTGTTCCGCCTGCAGAAGAGATCTGTTGTGAACACTTTGTAATATAGGAGGTTTAGTCAAATGAGCAACATTATCGACACATTGGAAAAAGAGGGCATGAAGCAAGATTTGCCCCAACTCGCAATCGGTGACCAAGTCAAAGTTTTCGTCAAAGTCAAGGAAGGCGACAAGGAAAGACTTCAAAGCTACGAAGGCACCATCATCGCATTCAAGAACGGTGGCATCCGTGAAACAGTCACAGTTCGTCGTGTGACCTACGGTGTGGGCGTTGAAAGAACATTCCCCATCCACTCACCCAAAATTGACCGCATTGAAGTCGTCAGACATGGTAAGGTCCGCAGAGCAAAACTTTATTATCTCCGTGAGAGAACAGGTAAGGCTGCAAAACTCAAGGAAGTTAGATAAGGAACAAAACAATGAAGAAAAAGACAATTTGTATCTTCGCATTAGTGCTAGTTTTCGTACTAGCACTTTTTGCATTTACGGCATGTAATATGAGCGAGGTGCCTTATGACACCGAGCTTGTACAAAACGGTGATTTCAGCAAATCCACCTCAACAGACAAGGACAAAGTTGTCCTTGACGGCTGGAGTGTCTCATCAACGTGGGATTCAAAGAAGTCTGGCTATCAGCTCAAATACAGCTCAGATGGCGAGCAATTTTTGAGGATAGAAAACAGCACCGCAGGTTATGCCTATCTCTATCAACAAATCAAAGTTGACCGCAAAGCAACTTACAAAGTGACCGTGGACATCAAGCTTGACGGCTCAATCAAAAAGGGCAATGACGAGGAGTATTTCGGCGCATACGTGTCTTTCCTTGAAAACACAACCTACCGCTTTGTTGAGCAACGTGAGTACTACAACAATCCCGACACTTCCAACTGGAAGAGATTGACCTTTTATGTCAACCCCACAAACACAGATTATCTCACAATCTGCTTGACACTTGGTGGCGAAAATGCAGCAGCAAAGGGCATTGCACTCTTTGACAACGTGTCTGTGATGAAGGTTTCATCAGCCCCCGAGGGTGCCACAGTCATCAACTTCAAAAAGAGTGACGTAGTCCGCTACAACGTCAACGTTAGTGGCGTGCTCTTTGTCACGTTGCTTTGTTTGTTCAGCGTGGCCGTCCTTGGTGGAGCATACGTGCTCATCAGACGTCTTTACGCAAAACAAAACGCATTTTTGAGCTATGACAAGGTCAGCGCAACTGTTGCCACAAACGGAGTTGTTTCTCCTGCCAAAAAGGTTTTGACACACCCCGGATTCATTGCAACAGCCCTTGCAGTTGGCACCTTCCTTGTCAACTTGATCTTCTTGCTTTCAATGTATGGCTTTGGCAGCGAAATGAACGTCACTGTCAACCTCGCTCTCAAGCTTGCACAAGGCGGAGTTCAAAATGCCTACGCAACGTACGGCACGGCCCTTCAAACCGCATCCCCCGGCGCACTCTACATCCTTGCCATCATTGGCTCAATGGGCAAGAATTTGTCCTATTCAGACGTTGCAATCTTGATCAGAATGGTCAACGTCCTTGCAACAATGGCAACCGTTGTAATGATCTATTTCTACGGCAGAAAGTACGTTGGCGATCGCTCATCAACAATCTTTGCCACAATGTATGCACTCCTCCCCATCACACTTATCATGGGTGGACTTGACAACACCTTCACAGCACTTCTTGTAGCACTCCTTGTTGGAGCCATGATTCTTCTTGTAGAAAAGCAATTCTTGGCAACCTACCTTGTCATGACACTTGCGGTGGTCCTTGACGTAAGAGCACTTGCACTTGCACCTCTTGCAATCGCATACATGGGATACAGATACTATCGTGATGACGCCGACCTCAAGAAGTTCACAAAGAATCGTGCAATGATCGTCTTTGGCCTTGTTGGAGCAGTAGTGGCAGTATATCTGCTCACATTGCCCGTTGCAATTGACTACATTGCTGGCTCACCCTCAAAGCCCTTCTACGGATTCACTCTCATTGCAAACCAAATCACAAACAACAGAATCATGACCGACAACGGCCTTGGTCTTTACGGCCTTGCAACCATGAACGGCAAATATATGAACAACCTTGCAGCAATCTTCAACTTAGTGTTCATGCTTGTGTTGGTGGTTTACGTTGCATACCTCTATTTCAAGAATCGCAACAAGCAGGAGCTTTTGATGCTTGCGTCATTCACATTTGCAGTAATTGGCGTGTTTACGTTGAAGGTTGATCACACCTATCTCTTCCTTGCATTGGCAATTGGCTTCATCTACACAATGGTCAGTGGCGAAAAGAGAATGTACGGCATTCTTGGCGCATATTCTGTGCTCTTGTTCTTGAACGTTGGTCAGCTTATGAGCAACAGCGGATTTGTGGCATCAACTACACACTTTGATGACTTCTTCCGCAGTGCAAACGCAAAGGCATACTTTGCCAACTATGAAACCACAAGCCCTGAGTTTATCGCATTCAGCGTGCTCACAGTTCTTGTGACAATTTATTACTTCTACGTAAGCTACTCAATCACCAACAAGAGCAAGCGTGTGGACATCCCTGCAATGTACGGCACCTTCAAGCAAACAGTCGTCAGCTGGGCAAAGGATTTCCCCTCACGCATATCAAGCACCTTCAAAAAGCAAGACTAATTGCCAGACAAAAAGGACCGCATCCGCGGTCCTTTTAATTTAAAACCACCGAGAAGTCGGTGGTTTTTTTTGTTAGCATAAATCAAAGATTTATTTGTAAGGCGGCGGTTATTTGGTTTCGTCAAGAAGTCCGCAGGGCTTTTCAAAGATAAATCCATCTGCAACCTCTCTTGCAAGAGCAAGTTTTTCAGGGGAGTTGACCGTCCAGAGCACAAGCTTTGCTCCCTTGTCTCTAAACTTGTTGATGTACTTTTCGCCCTTCTTGTAGTTGCGCACGTCATATGCAATAAACTCGGGCTTTGACCACTTTGCAATGTGAAGCTTGCCCATGACGTCAACAAAGTGGTTGATCTTGTCGCCACCCCAAGTGATAAGTTGACCAAAGAGTCTATCGCTACGTTTTCTGAAGCAGATGACTGCGCCAAAGTTGAAGGATTGCAGGGCCACGTTGCCGTTGTATGATTTGAATCTTTCAACGGTTGCACGGGCGATTTTTGTGTCCCAAGGGATTATGCCTTTGACTTCGCAGAGGATGCCCACCTTTCCGTCAACCAGTTCAAGAAATTCATCAAGGGTGGGGATGGTGCAATCTGTGCCTTTTAGACGATAGGTCTTGAGTTCGGCAACAGTCAAGTCCTTGACCTTTTTGTCAACACCGCAAACACGCTTCAAGCTTGCATCATGGAAAACAACAAGTTGATTGTCCTTGGAGAGATGCACGTCAATTTCAATGTTGAATCCGTGCTCAATTGCGCCCTCAAAAGCGGGGATACTGTTTTCAGGGATGTTTTCATCGTGGAGTCCACGGTGAGCAATGGGTGTGTTCAAAAGCCAGTCAAAGTTTTTATTGCTCATAATTTTTACCACCTTAATTATTTTTATTGATAAAATTTTATAATTCTATTATAATAAAGTCAAGTATTAAAATAAATTTTTCACGAGGCCCACTTTGAGCTTGGACAAAATCCGCAACTTTTCCATCATTGCCCACATAGACCACGGCAAAAGCACCCTTGCAGACCGTCTTATTGAAAAGACGGGGACTGTTGCTGCTCGTGATATGTCAAGTCAGCTCCTTGACAATATGGACATAGAGAAGGAGAGAGGCATCACCATAAAACTTCAAACATGCCGTCTTTTCCACACTCACAACGGAGTGGAATACACCTTGAACCTCATTGACACCCCGGGGCACGTTGACTTCACATATGAAGTTTCACGCTCACTTGCTGCTTGTGAAGGCGCATTGCTCGTTGTAGACGCCACCCAAGGCGTTGAGGCACAAACACTTTCAAACGTATATCTTGCCCTTGACAATGACCTTGAAATCGTGCCCGTCATCAACAAGATTGACCTTGCCAGCGCAGACATTGATGGCGCAAAGGCCGAAATTGAGGACATAATTGGTCTTGACACAGACGGATGTCCTTTGATTTCTGCAAAGGAGGGTATTGGTGTAGATGACGTGCTATCCGCAATCGTTGAGCGTTTGCCCGCACCCCAAGGAGACAAGGACGCCCCCTTGAAAGCTCTGATATTTGACAGTTTTTATGACAACTATCGTGGCGCAATATCCATGGTTCGCATTGTTGACGGCACGGTTAAGGCAGGGGACAAAATTCGTATGATGTCCACGGGCAAGGAGTTTGACGTGGTTGAGGTTGGCATATTTGCCCCCAACATGAAGCCCGTTGACAAGCTTGAAGCGGGAGAAGTTGGCTATATTGGAGCCAGCATCAAAAACGTGTCAGACACCGCAGTAGGCGACACAATCACTGGTGCAGACAAACCCGCTGCTGTGCCTCTTCCGGGCTACAAGAAGGCCACACCAATGGTTTACACAGGCATCTTCCCAGCAGACGGAGCAAGATACAA
>JAFVYE010000103.1 GCA_017500745.1 Clostridia bacterium
AGACCTTTGCGCCGAGCAATCCAACGTCTTGTTGAGGACAAACTCAGCGAAATGGTGCTCACAGGAGCCCTCACAGACGGCGACAAAGTGACTGTTGACTTTGAAGGATTTGATTTGACCTACAAGGTCGCAAAATAAAATAGACCAAAAGCAGTACTTCCTGAAAATTCGGTATTGAAATAGCAGAGTTTTTTTGCTATAATAAGGGTAGAAAATCTCAGGAGGTATTTGATATGAAGAACGAAAGCGCACTCAGCATTGAAATCTTCGGCAAAAACTACACAGTAAGTGATGGTCTTACAAACATGACCTTGAAAAAGTGCAGCAAGCTTGACAACTATTTCAAGGATGATGAAAACGCAAAGGTCAACTTCACAGTCACCCTTGAAGGTGACACCTACACAACCGACCTTGTGGTTTCTTCCCGTGGCATCACTTATCGCGCAACAGCAGTATCGGACTCCCCCTACACCAACCTTGATCTTGTGATCCCCAAGCTTCTTGGACAAGTCCGCAAGCAAAAAGACATTTGGGAAAGACGTGGTATTGCAGTTGACAAGAAAAAAGCATACAAGCCCGAACCGGCTTCATCAAACGAGGACACTAGAGAATAATGCTCGTAGGAATTTCTACTGCAACTTATTTTACAAAACTGGTGACCGAGAATTCTTTCTCGGTCATTTCATTGAATGGTGCAAAAGAGGCCGAGGTCTTTCTCACAACCTACAGCGAGTTTGAGGAGGACTTTGCTCACCTCATCAATGAAAGAAAGGGGGATGTGGAGGTGTATTCAATCCACTCGCTTTCCACCGCCTTTGAGCCCCAGCTTTTCAACAAAGCAGAGCGAACAAGACAGGATGCAGAAAAGTGGTTCAGAAAGGTGCTTCGTGCAGGACAAATCATTGGCGCAAAGTGCTACACCTTCCATGGCTCAACCAGAGTAAAAAAGACACAAGTCATTGACCCCGTTGCCTTTGGCAAGCGACTCAACCAGCTCTCGTTGATTGCAGAGGAGTACGGCATTACGTTGTGTCTTGAAACAGTGCATTGGTGTGCATTTTCCTCTCCCGACTTCTTCAAGGAAGTCAAAGCCCAAGCTCCCAAGCTTGGTGTCACCCTTGACGTCAAGCAATGCTGGCAAAGTGGATATGATTGGCAGGACTATTTGGACGTCATAGGCGATCGCCTCAAAAACGTCCATCTGTGCGACCATGACGCCGAGGGCAACATATGCATGATAGGCAAGGGGGTTTTCCCCTTTGACGCCCTCATCAAACGGCTCAAAGAGGACGGATATCAAGGCCCTATCATCATTGAACAATACGCAAAAGACTACGCAGACTACAACGAGGTCGGCGAGAGTGTAAAATATTTGAACAATATCATCGGAGGCATTTATGCTCATAAAATTTGACTTTAACAACATGATGACCGATTTCATCGGCGATCAAGGCATTTCAACACAAGACATTGAAGCAGTTCGTGGCGTGGCAGAGGCCGCATTTGACTATTTTGAAGACAACCGTGGCACAGGCATGACCGGTTGGGCGGAACTTCCTTACAATCAAGACGAAATCGTCAACGATATCATTGCAACCGCAGCAGAAGTGAGAGCCAACTATGACAACTTTGTCGTCCTTGGCATTGGTGGAAGCGCCCTTGGCCCCACAGCAGTGTTCAACGCACTTTGCCACTTCCGTTACAATGACCTTCCCAAAGAAAAGAGAGGTGTCAAGTTCTTCGTAGAGGACAACGTTGATCCCGAAAGAATGCTTGCACTCCTTGACGTCATAGACGTCAAACGCACCATGTTCAACGTCATCACCAAGAGTGGCGCAACCTCAGAGACCATGAGTCAATATCTCATCATCAGCGACATTCTCAAAAAGGCAATTGGGGATGGCTGGCAAAAGAACATTATTGCAACCACCTCATCAGCCAAAGGCAACCTCATCAAACTGGCAAAGAAGGAAGGATTCAAACTTTTCTTCATCCCTGATGGAGTTGGTGGCCGTTTTAGTGAACTTGCCCCGTTGGATTGCTTCCCGCAGCGGTTCTTGGCATTGACGTCAAAGGACTCCTCCGTGGCGCAAGAGAAATGGACAAGGCATGCGTCAGCGCCAATCCCTATGAAAACCCTGCACTTATGGCAGCACTCCTTCAAGTTGTTGCAATGAGCAAGGGCAAAAACATCTCCGTTATGATGCCTTATGCAGACAGTCTCCGTTACATAGCAGATTGGTACTGTCAACTTTGGGGCGAAAGTCTTGGCAAGGCAGTTGACCTCAACGGTAACACAGTCAACGTTGGTCAAACCCCCGTCAAGTCCCTTGGCGTCACCGATCAACACAGCCAAGTCCAACTCTACACGGAAGGACCTTTTGACAAAGTCATCACAATGATTGCAGTGGACAAGTTCCGTGGCGACGTGGTTATCGCAGACGGAGCAGAGGAGTTCCCCGACGTCAACTTCCTTTGCGGACACACAATGGGCGAGCTCATCAACACCGAAAGACGTGCAACAGAATATGCTCTCACCAAGAGCAAGCATATGAACAACACCATCATTCTCCCCGAAGTCAATGCCAATACGGTTGGACAACTCCTTTGGTTCTTCCAACTTGAAACAGCATATGCAGGCGCAATGCTCAACATTGACACCTTCAATCAACCCGGTGTTGAGGAAGGAAAGAACGCAACCTATGCACTTTTCAATCGCAAGGGATACGAGGAGAAGAAGGCAGAACTTGAGTCTGCACCCCAAAAGCAAGACAGATTCATCATCTAATTATCTGCCGTAGGCAGACAGAGGAAACAACTATGACCGAAGGACAACAATACACCTTTTTTGCCCTTATGAACAGGATGAAGCATATTGCCCGTTGGAGTCTTATGCGCACCAACATCCGTGAGGATTTGATGCAACACTCCGCCTCTGTGGCAATATTTGGACAAGCCCTTGCCATCATTCGCAACGAGATATTTGGTGGCAACGTTGACGTGGACAAAGTGGCGTCACTTGCCCTTTATCACGACACGGCAGAAGTGCTTTCTGGGGATATGCCCACCCCCGTCAAATACTACAACGAGGCAATGAAATCCGCATATGCAGAGATTGAGGACGTCATCAACGTGAAGCTTGTTGGCTCTCTTCCCGAGGAGTTGCGCTTGCCCTATGCCAACTATCTTCAACCCAACGTGGACACAGAGGAGTACAAGCTGATGAAGGTGGCAGACAAGCTTTCTGCCTACGTCAAGTGTCTTGAAGAAAAGCAGGTGGGCAACCACGATTTTGACAAGGCATTTGCCACCATAGGTCAGACAATAGACAAGCTCAAAGAGGAATATCCCGAGCTCAAATATTTTGTGGATCATTTCCTTGCGGACTTTGCCGAGCCCATAGACACCCTTTTGTAAGATGTTGCAACTTGAAAGTGTGGTCAAGCAATATTCCTATGGCAAGCGACTTTTTGGAGCCGTAGATTTGACCTTGCGTGACGGCGAGGTGCTTACGGTTTTAGGAGGAGAGGGAAGTGGCAAAACCACCTTTCTCAAAACAATTGCAGGGCTTGAGGAGCACGAAGGCAGGATTACACTTGACGGCAAAGACCTCAAATCAAAGACAGATGACGTCATCATGGTCTTTGACGATGGAGCATTGTTTCCTTTTAAGACAGTTTTTGACAACCTTGCATACCCCCTCAAGATACGTGGTGTAGACAAGGTTGAAATTGCAAAGAGAGTTGTTTTTGCAGCAGAGAGTTTTGGCGTCAGCGCCTGCCTTAATCAACGTGCAAGAATCTTGACAACCCTTGAAAAGCGCAAGGTGTCCTTGGCTCGCATTTTGATGAGAGAGGCCAAGTTGGTGCTGGTTGATGACTTCCTTCG
>JAFVYE010000104.1 GCA_017500745.1 Clostridia bacterium
GGTTGAGTGGTTTCAACTGTTAGTATGTGGTTTTTTGTGAGTTTTTGAGGCACAATTAAATCACAAAAACCCACAAGGAGAACAAAATGAAAACTATTGGACAAAACATTGCAAAATATCGTAAGGATAAAAAAATAACCCAAGAAGCCCTTGCAGAGATTTGTGGGGTTTCTCCTCAAGCAGTCAGCAAGTGGGAAAACGACGTGTCTTGCCCTGACGTTGCTTTGCTCAAAACAATCGCACGTGCTTTTGGTGTCAGCGTTGATGAACTTTTGGATGACGGCGAAGGCCCTGTGACAAAATTGACAGAAAACACTGACACAAGCAAAAAAATCCTTCGCATACGCTGTATTGACGGCGGTGACAAACTCAACGTCAATTTGCCTTTCGCACTGGTAGAATTGTTTATGTCAAATGAAAACCTTGCTTCAAACATATCTTTTGGCAAAAATGGTGATACGTTGAAAAAGGTGGACTTCAAACAAATTGCCGAAATGGTGTCACTGGGTGTCATAGGCAAACTTGTAGAAATTGAAGGCGAAGACGGAGAAACAGTGGAGATTTGGGTAGAATGAAAATAGAGGTGCATTCCGAGGACAGAAACCTCAAAATAAGAGTGCCACTCTTTCTTTTTCCAGCAAGAATTCTCATCAAAGAAATGTTTGAGGATATGGATGATGACAGCAAACCGTCCAAAAAAGAAATGAGGCACTTGGCAAAAGAGTCCGTCAAAATCTTGAAAGAGCACAAAGGGCTTGTCCTTGTTGACATAGAGAGCGATGACGAAACGGCTGTAAAAATTACGATATAAGACAAAAAAAAGAGCGACCGAAGTCGCTCTTTTCATTTTGCTTGGTTAGATTACGTTTGCTTTTTTCAGCAGTTTGACAAGGTTGCTGTCCTCTTTTTTGTTGACGCCTTTTGTTGCAAAGAGCAGTCCGACAAAGGCCACGAGGAGCACTGCGCCTATGGCGAGGATTGCGTATATCATATCCATTGTAAAGTCCTTGTCAAGACCAAAATATTCTATAGTGCTGAAGAACCCAAGGTCAATGAAGTAGAAGGCCACGAATATGCCAATCATTGCAACAAAGTTGAGGACGTGAATCCAGTTGAAAGGCATTGACACTTTGAACAGATACATAAGTCCAACAAAGGTTGTAAGCACAAGATACAAGCTTTGCACTTGTTCAAGACGCAGGTCTTTCAAGAAACATGCGTTGGCAATTATGACCGCCACAGCCCCAAGGACAACGGTTATTGAGCCGGGCAGGGCGTGGGATAGTACTTTGGGCAGGAAGTGGCCGGACACTCTGTCCTTGTTGGGTTCAAGGGCAAGCACAACTGAGGGGATGCCAATGGTCACAGAACTGATGAGTGTAAGGTGTCTTGGCTCAAAGGGGAGGTCAAAGGGCACAATCATAAACAGCACCGCAAGCATGGTGTTGTAGAGCGTCTTCATGAGATAGAGAGATGCGCTACGCTCCAAGTTGTTGATGCTTCGTCTGCCTTCCTCAACCACTTTGGGCATTGATGCAAAGTTGGAGTCAAGGAGCACAAGGGAGCTGACGTTTTTGGCTGCGTCAGAGCCAGATGCCATTGCCACGGAGCAGTCTGCCTCCTTGAGAGCAAGGACGTCATTGACGCCGTCACCTGTCATTGCAACGGTGTGGCCGTGCTTTTTTAGGGCTTTGACAAGAGCAAGTTTTTGGTCGGGAAGCACTCTGCCAAAGATGGTGTATTTTTCTGCGATATCTTCAATTTGGTCATCGGCGACTGTGGACATATCAATGATGTTGTCGCAGTCCTCAAGGCCTGCACGGAGGGCAACTGCACGGACGGTGGCAGGGTTGTCGCCGGATATAATCTTGACCGTGACCCCTTGCTCACGGAAATAGCGCAGAGTGTCGGGGGCTTCTGCACGGATCTTGTCTGTGATATATACGTAGGCCACAAGTTCAAGTCCGTCAGGGAGGTTTTGTCCATCAAAAGCACGTTGTGCCTTTGCAAGCACCAAAACTCTATATCCTTGCTCTGCCATTGCAGAGATTTTTTCCTGTTTGTCGTCATCCAAGTTTCTGAACACAAATTCGGGTGCGCCAAGGACGTAGGACACTTCGTCAAAGGTTGCGCCACTCCACTTTCTTGCAGAGGAGAAGGGCACTATGCCACTGTGTTCTCTTGTGGGAGAGAGGTCTGCCACAAAGTCCTTGATTGCCATTGAGGTGGCGTCCTCGGCGTCAAGAGCGTGAGTGAAATCTTTGAGCAGTTGCTTGACCTCGCTTTCATCAAGAGTGCTTTCAACCCGGTTGACCTCCATTGTGCCCTCGGTGATGGTGCCCGTCTTGTCAAGGCAAAGTACGTCAACTCGGGCAAGGGTTTCAATGCAGTACAGGTCTTGGGCGTTGGTTTTGTGCTTTGAAAGGCGTATGACGCTTACGCAAAAAACCGTTGTTGCAAGGGCAACAAGACCGCTGGGCATCATGCCAATGAGGGTGCCGAGGGTTTTGATGACGGTGTCACTGAGGTCGCCTTGTTGACCAAGATACTTGATGAGGAAGAGTGCAATGCCCACGGGGATTATGACAATTGACATAAACTTGGTGACAAACATGAGAGAGCGCCAGATTTCGCTTGAAGGACGCTTGAAGTACTTTGCACCAGAGGATATCTTCATGACAAAGTTGTCTTGTCCTATGTGAGTCACTTGACATTTTGCCTTGCCAGACACAACAAAACTGCCAGACATAACTTCATCTCCGGGGTTTTTGAGGATGGCGTCCGGCTCTCCGGTGATAAGACTTTCATTGACCTCAATGCTTCCGTCAACAACAATGCCGTCTGCACAAATTTGTTTGCCTGTTGACAGCACCATAAGGTCATCAAGGACGATGCTTTCAATGTTGATTTCGGTCTCCTCGCCGTCACGGACAACAACTGCTTTGGGGGCGGAGAGCAAGCTGAGCTTGTCCATGGTCAGCTTAGAGCGGATGCCTTGTATGACACCAACTGCACAGTTGCCTACGATGAGAATCATAAAGCCAAAGTTGCCAAGGATGCCGATGTTGAACTGGGCAGTCACTTTGCCGTCTGCGCCAAATTCAAACACCGTGAAAAAGAGGAGTATAACTGCAAATGCCACAAAAATAAAGTTGAAAAACGTGAGGATGTTCTCACGAAGGATTTGTGGAATTGATTTTGTCTTGATGGTCTGTTCGCCGTTGATCTTGCCCTCTGCAACTCGTGAGGCAACCTCATCTGCGGTCAAACCGATTTGTGGGTTGGTGTGTTTGAGTTCTGTATCTGTCATGTTGCACCCCAAAATTTAATAGTGAAATTATACAACAAGAGGTTTGATATGGCAAGTTTCTTTGCGAAACTTGCGCTTTTTAATTGCGAATATTAGGCATATAGCGGAACGCTGTTGCATAATTTGGACTATGAAAAAGAAGCTGATTTTGATTTTTGTAGCAATGCTGTCCATGATTTTTGCCCTTGTGTTTGTGTCCTGCAACAAGGACGTGACTCCACCTGTTGAAAGCAACGTTTCAAGGGAGATTTGCGCATTCTACGTGGGTGAAACTGAAAATTTTGCCGTGAGCATTGAGGTGGGCAAGCGTGAAAAAAACTTTGTTGCAGATGGTGTCAGCCGTGAGGTTGTGGACATGGTTGAACTTGTCATTATTCCCCTCAAAGTTCACGACTGTGAGGAGTACGCTTACACCATAAAAAAAGACGATTGCACCCTCAGCGGAAGGGTCAAGGGCAATGAGTTTGGAGAATATGCAACAATCATCAACCTTGACTTTGCCCCTGCAACCATCACAATAGGGGAGGGGGAAGGAGCGGAATGCATTGACCTTGTCAACGTCCTTGAAGGCAAATTGACCACGTCAGATGCCATAAAC
>JAFVYE010000105.1 GCA_017500745.1 Clostridia bacterium
GGGTCGTGCTCCCAGCCGTCTGCGGGTGCGGGCACCACGTCTATATGGCTGAGATAGCACCCTGCTTTGAGAGAGGGGTTGGCTCCTTTGAGATGATAGACGATGCTGTAGTCCGCAACAATGGTGCGCTCTGCCTTTTCATTGAGGAGGGGATAGGCCCTTTCAAGCCAATTTCTGAACTCAATGAATGGCTCACGGTTGTCCACGTAGTCCTCAACCATGGACACGGTGGGGATGCGGACGGCTTCAATGAGATGTTCAACCGCCTTGTCCTTGTCAATTTGGGCGGGAGGAGCAAGTGCAACGGGGGCGTGTTTTGGCTTGTTGAGAGCGGTGCGGATGACCAGTGCTGTCAAAAACAACCCAATCACTCCTGCGATGACGATGGCAACAATTTCTCCGGGTGTCATAATGTTCTCCTAAAATTTGCTGACTTCATTATATACCATTTTGAAAAAAATTCAAGAGGGCTTTTGTGCTTGCACGGGCGGGGTTGGGTATTGACACGTTGCCCATTTAGATGTATAGTTTATCATAGCGAAATATGGGGTGAAATCATGAAAAAATCACTTTTTGTCACAGCATTTATATTGATAGCAATCCTGTCCATTTCAATGGTGGCATGCGCTCCTGTTGAGGACCTGCCCGCACCTGACAACAGATACAAGCTTCAGGAGGAGTTGGTGCTGACAAACGATTTGGTCTACACCACCGTTGAACTCAACGTTGAGGAATATCCCATACTCAGCGACCAAGGTCTGTTTTTGGTGACTGGATATGACAAAAACGACTACAACGTGGCACTCCAAGTCCCCGCCGATGATGAGGACAGCATTCGCAACCACTTTGACCCATCAAGACCAAGCATAATCATCATCCACGGGTTGCAAATGGGGGTTGGAAGATACGGACAAGTGACCATGTCTGCAGAAAACAGAGAGGCAGAGGTGGGCAGTCAAATCTACAACAAGTACGTGGATGGTGGCGAGATTGACTATCTCAAAGATGAAAAGTTTGACAAAATCCACGACCTCACCAAATATTGGTACGATGGTGGCAATGGTGGCCAGCCCTACAACGTGTTCTTTTTCCATTACGAGAGATTTTTGGACTGTGGCCCCTCTCAAGCCGTGGACAAAATCTGGTCCCGTGGAAGCAAAATGGAAGCAATGTACATTGACAGCGTCACAGGGGATCTTGTCAACACAGAGCCCCATGAATCCATCAACGGATATTCCGTGGCAGAGCTTTATGCAGGGGAATATCTCCGTGCCTTTGGACACATTGACAGCATCTTTCCTGAATATAAAAATTCAGGAAACCGCATTTATACAGCAGCGCACTCAATGGGCGGTGTGTTGAACGTGGCAGGCAACGTCCTCCTCAAACAGCTTTCTGAAAAGGGCGAGATTGATGAAACACTCACTCCCTCACGCCTCATCCAAATGGACAGTTACATCTCTGTGCAGACTGACGACAGCAACAAGACCATTGCTTGGTCATCAAAGGGCTACGCCTATTTGAAGGACGCAGATGGCGTTGAGGATCTTGACACCCCCTCTGCTGTTGAAAACTATCTCTGCGCCATAGAAGGGCTTGCTCTCCGCTATAACGTGGCAATTGACTACTACATCAACAATGGTTGGGTGGTGCCTTTCCTCAGCATGACCAAGTTTGACAGAGAGGAGGGCAAGTGGGTCAAGGCAGGCCCCATTGACATGTCCGTGTCCGCCAACAGAGTGCTGGCAGTGACCACAATGGTCATCATCAAACCATATTTTGCAGGCATAAGCAGTGGCATATACAACGCAGGCCACAACCCTGTGAGAGAGTGGATTTTGAGCTCCTATCTCTACGATGCTCCCACCGTGACGGATAACGGGCTCATGTACACCGTGCCCACAGCAAGGATGTCCAACGAGGAAGTCATTTCACTCCGTGGCACCCTCTTTGAGATGTGCAATCGTGACCGCTCCGGCGTGCCTGCAGAGGGCATAGACATCAACGCATCATACAAGACAGAGACCGTCCGCTGCGACGATGATATGTTTGTCAAGTTGGCGTAAAATAGAACTTTTCCCGCCAAAAAAACGGGATGAATTGAATGAAAAAACAGACTATTTTTCCAAAAAGGAGGAGACCGAAATCTTCTCCTTTTTTTGTGCAAAAATCTTGCGCAAAGCTCCTTTGTGAAAAAGGGATGATTTTGCCCATAAAACAAAAAAATACAATGTTCGCAAAAAAAATTAAGGCAAAAACAGGCGATGTAATGGGGTGGATTGCACGCGCGTGAAAATTTGGTATTGACTTATATCACTTGTTGAATTATCATATTTTTGTATAATTTTGTGTAGGCGTGCGTATACGTGTATGAGAGCGCACCCCGTGGGCGCAAAGCAACCACCCAAATAGACGCAAAATTATCTTCAAAAACGTAAACTCACAATGCTCATTTGAGCGGATAGAGGTGAATTATGAGAAGTATCAAAATGAACGCAATCAAAATCGCAAAGTTTGGCATCTTGGCATTTTGCTTTATCATGGCATTTGCGATGATTTTTGCAGGCCCCGCAAGTGACCTTGTCAACGAAGTGGCAGTTGCTGCTGAAGATGATGGCACAATGACCTGGGCAACAGGCGACCACGGAGAACTGACAGCGGATTATTTCAATTTCCCCGGAACAGATGGCAGTGTCAGATCTTGGGTCAAGGAAGAAACCTTCATTAACACAACTTTCTCTCTTGACAACGTCAACACATATACCAGTAGAGATGACAATAGCGTTGCCTTTACAAATGGAAATGGTGGTTTTACATTTGGTCTTGCAAGCAGAGCAAAGGGCTCATATCAAGCATTTGTGGTGTTCAACTACAATATGAGCACTTTCTTGCTTGATTTGGCAAGGTTCCATTCAAATGTGGAACTATCTGTAACTCTCTCTGCTGATTTTACAAAGGAAAGAGGCGATAAGACAGGTATTGCTGCTATGGCAAGAACCAAGATGATGGGAGCAGAAGAGATGAGCTCTCTTACTGGTGGCAGTGGATTGGACAGCGTGCCCGGAATCAGCGCATCTGGAAGCGACAGCGGTCACTTGGACAACACTGTTACATTGACAAAGGACAACCCATATCTGTCATTGGCTTTTGCATTTGGTGGTGGATATCAGGCAGTGGGCCGTGATGCTCCGATTAGAACATTCTCAAATATCAAGTTGACATTTACTATCACAATGACTGACCACGCTGATAGTAGTGCAACATACATAAAAGATGGCGAAGCACCCATCATTGCAGGCGTTGACGTAAAAAACATTGAGCCCCTCCGTGTTGACAACCTTAACGGCGAAACCGTTTTTGACAATGGCGACGGAACATTTACTTACACAACCCCTTGGAACTATTATCCTTCTCATACTCCCAACAACATCACTCAAAACATTGAGGATCAAATCCTCGCCCTCTATCAAAACAACGTTGATTACGTTGACAACAGAAACAACGCATATCACAACAGCTACGTCAATGCCGCAACTGACAAAAAGTACGTTGACGGCAACGTTTACTACAAGAGAGTTGCTTCAACCTATACCGATGCATATAGTTATGGTCGCACCCTTACAAACGGCCAAAAGAACGTGACAAACGCAACGTCAGGCACACAATGGTTTGCGTCAGGCATCAAGTCTGTCCAAATTGGCGAGAATGTTGTCAACGTCTATGAAATAAATTCCGGCGTCAGCGCACTCACTCCCATTGAAATCACAGAAGATGACAAGCCGGTGACGTACGGCTGGTATAGAGTCACCAAAAACCACAGAGCAGAAGTCTACGTTGAAACATTCTTCTGCAAAAACGGCAACTTCAACGTGACAGTCACCGACTACGGCGACAAGCAGATCACAAGAGCAATCAACATCTCCGGCATTGACCTTGACGACCCCACCGCAATGGAAAAATTTGCAGATGACGCCAAGGAATATTTGCTTGAATCTTCAGAGTTTGCATCAAGTGGCGGTTGGAACAGCATCAAGTGGCACAACGCTTCAACCCTTGCATTTGACTTCAACGAAGATGAATCAGACACAATGCCCGGTCACACCCCTTACGTTTGGTTCTATTCTGTTGTCAAAGCATCAACACCCGAACAATTGACCTCAGCCAACTGGCAGAGAGAAGAGCTGTTGGGCAAGATTCCTTTTGCCGTCAACGGATTGTCCTTTGTCTATGACTTTGAAACCGGCTACGCCAACGCCACCTACAGCAACGGCGCAGTCCAATACGGCGTTGGCAACCAAAATGGTGGCGCAAACGCAACTGGCGTAGGATACTATCTCTTCACGTTCTACAAGATGGACTTGTCTGGCAGATTTGTTTCTGCAACAAACACTCGTTCATACTACGTCAAGGTTGACTACGAAAAGGCAGTCCACACTCTTGAAAAACAATCAAACGGCAATGTTCTTGCCAACACCGATTGGGCGGCGGGTGCACCCCTTGACGTCATTTTGACACAAGACAAGCCCAACATCTCTGGCAACACCCTCACATTCAACTATCTTGATGAAAATGGATCTGAAACCATTGCAAACATCTTTGTCAAGGATGGTCAAATTGTGTCAGTTGACGCCAACGGCAACGTTGAAAGTGTCATTGGCAACAGCTTCACGTACAACGAGGGCACAGGCAGAGAAACCATTGTCAGTTACTCAATCAATGGAGAAGGCAAGGCAGTTTGGTCCATCAGATTTGCATCAAGACACGCCGCCACCATTCAAGGACAACTTGTCTACGACATTTACAACTACACCACAAACTTTGACATTGTCACTGGCACCTATCTTGAAGCAAAAGATCTCCTCTCTTACACCGACCTCGGCACAGACAACGTTTACAGAAACGGCGTCCACATCCGTGCTGATAGAAACGCCCCCGTTGCTCCCAACCTTATGAACCGTGACGAGCTTGAGGGAGAGTACATCGTTGAAGCAGAAAGCTTTGACATTCCTGATGTGGCAGACAGAAGCTGGTTTACAGACAGCTGGACATTCCCCGGACAATTTGATTTCAGCGATGAACTCCATGCAGAGTTTGGTGCAGAAATCAAGGTTTACTACGCAATGAAGAACGTTGTCAACACCGCAGACCTTGCAACAGGAAGCTGTGTTGCAAACTTCATCAAGGACTTTGAAACCGGCTACGGCGACCTTGACACATACGGATTTGACTTCTACACCAGCATTGCAAGTGGCGGTCTTGGCGACCTCAATCCTCTTGATATTGGCCTTGATGCAAATCTTGGCTCAGGCATGAGAGTGTTCTTCTTCTGGACGGTTGACCAAGCAGGCAACAGAAGTGCTCTCAACAAATATTACATACTTTCAGACGCAAACACTTACTACGTCACAGGCCACATTGACAACGGCATCTTTACAACTCAAACAGACGTCACGTTGGTTTCTGGCGGAAGCAAGACTGCATACAAGCGTGGCCAAAGCGCAGTCGTTGACTACGCAATTGACGATGCAAGCCCCTACGTGCCCTACAAACTTATGGTTGACAGTGGCAGCGAAGAGTTGTACCCCCTCTGGATCACAGAAGATCCCACCTCAAAGGACATCTCTTACGACAAAGCACCCATAACAGTTGACGGCACCACCTTTACACTCTTCATGGACAGCGTTGACGGCACCCTTGACAAGATGGACACCCAGCCCGGCAATGCAATGGACATTTACTTCTTCTTCCGTGAATACATTGACTTGTCTGTCATCAACACGTCTGTTTACTATGAAGGCGCACCCACCACGGTGCCTTACACAATTTCAAACGAAAACGCCATTCCTTTCATAGAATACAACTTCAAAGGAACTGACGGCGAAGGCAATCCCGTAGTGTTTGCAACCAACGATCGTCCTGTTGACGTTGGTACATACACCTTTACAATGCATATCAAAACAGATCATTACATCACAGATGATCCCTATGAAATGGACTACTTCATCAACAAGAAGCCCGTTGAAATCAAAATCAACTCAACAACAGGCGTCTATGGCGATGAGCAGATGTTTGGTTACACAGTCTATGGTCTGGTAGGCAAGGACCTTGCTGCATGGAATGCCAGCAACTATACCTTCACTCCCGAGTCAGGACTCTATCTTCCCACTCCTGACAAGTGGATTTTGCTTGGCGGAAGCAACCTCACACAAGACAAATTCAACACCAAAAACGTTGGCGCATACAAGCTTGTGTTTGACACCGCACTTTCAAACGGCGAGATTTCAAGCAACTACGAGTTGCCCACTTTGGTGGAAGCAAAGCACGTTATTTCTCAAAGAGAAATAGTTGTGACAGTTTTGGAGGACACAAAGGTTTATGGTGACAGCGACAGCACAATCAACTTTGTTGTCAGCAAATCATCCCTCCCCGCAGGCATCACGGCATCAAACATCACAACCGTCATCAAAAACGCAACCGTTGTCCCCTCTGGTGATGATAGTGTCATCAAATTGACCGGTGACGGCCTCATCACAAGAGAAGCAGGCGAAGACGTTGGCACTTACGCCTATAGAGCAAGCACCTCATCCTTTGACGTTGACAGCAACTACAAAGTTGTCATCAATGTGGAAGGCAAGTTGTTTACAATCACCAAGCGCACAGTCAACGTAACAATCAAAGAGCATCAAGAGTTTGTCTGGACAGAGTCAGGTGCATATGACGTTGTCTACTCACTTGACGATTACAGATATGCTGACGCTCTCTCCGCAGTTTGGAGCTTTGTCCAAAACGGAGATGCAATCACAGATGGCGGATTTGAAATCTACACAATGATTGTTGGCGCAGAGTTGTCCTCATCAAACAGCAACGTGGCATTTGCCTTCACAGAAGGACACACAGTCACCGTCAAGAAGGCACTTCCCGAAGCAAAGACAATTGTCATCACAAGAGTTGGTCAAGCACTTTCAAAGGTTTATGACGGCACTTCAGACATTGACAGCGTTGTCATCACAGACCTTGACAAAGCTGGCTTTGACGTTGTTTTCTCTGGTGGAGCACTTTCGGAAGGATATCGTGTTGTGTTTACACCCACAATTTCAGGCAAGAACGTTGGCAACTATTTGGTTGAAGTCAGCCCCTTCTCAATCAAGGTTTACGGAGCAGATGACCAAGAAATCAAGGATTACACCGTATTGATTGAAAGCTACAACTTCTCAATTACTCCCGCAACAGTCACAGTCGCCCCCACCTTTGCAACCACAGAAAAGGTTTACGGCGAAATGGACAGCGTCTATGGCATTGGATTTGAAGCAAGCTCTGCCATTGCTGGCGTTGATTTCAGCACAATCATCAAGGGCTCATTTGTCAGAACAATCTATGACGGAGAAGAGGCAAAGGCACTTGGCGAAAGATATGACGCCGTGTCAGATGCAGACGGCAAATTTACAGTGGGTGGTGTCACATATCGCTACGGCGTGTCAGTGGGCACAGCATTCACTTCATCAGACCCCAACTTTGTGGTTGAAGTGGCAGATTTGTCCTCATATTCACTTGTCATCAAGCAAAGAGAAATCAAGTTTGCAGACATTGATTTGACAGGTGCATACGCCAACAGCAAGTCATTCAACAACTCCAACAACGTTGTCTTTGGCGAAGGCGAAAAGGCAATGATGTTTGGGCTCACAAATCTCCTCGTCCGCGTTGAAGATGACGTCCACCTTGACTTCACAGCATTGTTCTCTGATGCAACAGGCATTGAAGCAGGGGACAACAAGGAGGTTGAATTCACAGAATTTGCCCTCACAGGCGAGGACAGCGCCAACTACGTCCTTGTGGGCGCAGACGGACAAGTGCTCAAGGTCACCACAACAAAGAATGGTGGCACAATCAAAATCACAGAGGAGCCCCTTGTCATTGAAAAGAGATTCTTCTCAATTGAAAAGGTATATGACGGCACCTCAACCATAACCGAAGCAGACATCAAGATTGACAGCCAATGCATGCTTGCTGGCGTTGAGTTCTTCATTGTCAAATCCGTGGCATTCAACAACGCAAACGTCACAACAAACTTTGCAACTGACCTCGTCCTTATGTTTGTTGGCATTGATGAAAACACCTTTGACTATTCAGACGAAGCATTTGCAATGTTCTCATTTGAACTTGGTGGTGCAAAACTTACGTTGAAATCAGTGCCCGGCACAATCACTCCCAAGGAAATCACCCTTGAGGACATCACTTCAATGACCGCAACAGACCGCACCTTCAACGGAAAGACCGCAGTTGACGTTGAATACACCATTGATAGTGACGTCTTTGGCGAAGGCGATGGCTACGGTGATCTTGGCCTTACAATCACAGCAAATTCAGTTGACGCAAATGCAGGCGTCCACAAAGTTAAGATTGATGCACCTGTCGTCTCTGCTGGATCCAACTACTCAATCAACATCACAAGCGAAGTAATCACTTCATACTTTGACCTTGACGTAGAAATCAAAAAGGCACAAGTTGAACTCAACGTCAATTACGATCCCAAGAAAGCATACGAGGGCGTTGACAAAACAGCTCTTGTCAAGGGCAGCGACGTGACCAAGGGCGAAGGCACAGCATTCCGCCTTGTGTCAGACATTGACATGGATGCAACAGTCTGGGCAGAACAAATTGGCGTAATCACTTGGGACTTTGACACCACAAACTTCACTTACACCAAGGATGGCAAACCCAATGCAGGTGTTGCATATTCAAGTGGCAAACTTGTTGACCACAACGTTTTGGTTGACAATTTGGTGCTTACAACGTCAAATGCATCTGCTCTCAGCAACTACGAGATCGTGGCTGTTGAATGGAACGAAGGCATCCAAGATTACGTGTTTGTCAGCGTAGATCTCCAAGCAGACACCCCCATGGAATTTGAGTGTCTTTCAGTTGCTCCTATGGCACCTATGGTTGTCACAGCAAACAACAACATAACAGTCAATGACAAGATCTATGACGGCACCCGCAATGCAACTGCACAAGCCAACAACCTCACAGCTCTTGGTGTCCTCCCTGAAGATGCAGAATATATTGAATTGAAGTTTGATGCAACCTTTGAAACCAAAAACGTGGGCGAACAAAACGTGTCACTCCGCATCATCGGCTTTGGTGACAAGGCAGACGACAACCGTGGTCTTGCAGCAAACTATGCAATCAACAGCTCAAGCACGTGGACAACACGTCAAACCATCCATCCTGCACCTATGGTTGTTCAAGCAAACGTTGGCGAAAAGGTCTATGACGGCACAACCTCCATTGATCTTGGCAGAATCCGCTACACCCTTGAAGGCAAGTACGCAACAGAAACCGACTCATATTCAGTCAACGTGCGTGCAGGTCACTATTTGGATGCAAACGTCTACGATGAGCTTGGCGAAATCCCCGAGTATAAGAGTGCAAAGCTCTACGGCATTGAGCTCAAAAACCTCTCAACCTCAAAGGTCAACTACTATCCCGTCATTTCAAGCTCAGAACCCCTTGAAGGCAAAGTTGCCCTCACAGCAGAACAATTGGGTGCACTTCCTGCAACAGACAGCCAAGGCAACCCCATCTATTACTACGAGATTGAAAAAGAGGATTTCTATATCATCTCAGAAAAAGACTACGACAAACTTGCAGTCAAGCCCGCAGACACACATCTTATTGGAGTGTACGTGCGCGCAGGCGTTGACTACTATATCTTTGATGACGGAGCAGGCCTTGATGACGAGTATCGCACAGCTCTTGCAGTTGACACCAGCGCAAAGGGCAAGATCACTCCCAAGTCAGTATCCATTGCAGTTGACGTCATCAACGCAGACGTGTTCAACAAGGAATATGACGGAACAAACAAGTTCTTCGGCACCCTTGGCACACACTACAAGGTGAGCACAGCAGGGGGATTTGTTGGCACAGACAATGAAAAGGTCGCCCTTGACACCACCAGGTTTACGGTGGAATACACCTCCTCAAAGGCAGGAGCAACCGACATCAAGTTCATCTTTGGCGAACGCGCACTCGTTGCACTTGGCGATGACAACACCTATCTCAACTATTCCGCAACAGGCGCAACCTTTGTTGTAAAGGGCGTCATTGCACAAGTTGAAATGGAAGTTGCTCTCGGCGACATCACAGCGATCTACGGCGATGATCCCAGCACCTATGCATTTGAACTCACCTACAAGGCAAACGGCACCAACGTAGTGGTCAAAGACGGCAGAGGTTATGTGGTCTATGACGGCACCAACCATCCTCTTGGATACAATGACTTCTGGGCATCACTCCCTGATGAAGAAAAGAATGCACGCAGATACAACTTGGAGGAGGGCGCATTTGTCCAAAACGACGAAGGCACATACATCGTCCTTGAAGACACGTTCACAACACCTTCAATTGAAACAAACGCAAACAAACAAAGCGTTGTCAGCGAGTACTATGCAACGTTGAAGGGAGGCAGTGCAACCAACTATTTCTTCACACCTGTCTATTCAACAGCAAAGGGAAGCAAGGTCACCATCGGCAAGAAGAATTTGACAGTCACCGCATTCAACGGATCTGACTACACGGCAGATTATCTTGGCGAACTTCCTGCAATCCAACTTTCATACACAGGATTTGTCAATGGCGATGGCCCTAACAAGATCACCGTCAAGCCCGGCGCAGTCAAGTACATGTTCTTTGATGGCACAGGACTTGTGGAAATGCCCGCAAATGCAAAACCCAACGACAAGCTTGAAGAAGGTCAATACTATGCAGTGGTTGTTGACACAGCATATTTGGAGGCAAACAACTACAACATCACTCTTGGCGCAGAAGAAGCAAAACTTGTCATCTCAATCCCCGAGCTCACAGGCATCACAATGAAGGACAGCACCGCAACCTATGACGGCACGGCGCTCAACAACAAAGTGTTGGTGTCCGGCTCACTCAGCGGTGTGACGGCAGATTACAAGTTCTACAAGGGCAGTGTTGTTGCAGAGGAAAATCGTGTGACAGAGGTCAAGAACGTTGGTGTATACACAGTTGTTGCCACATTCACAAAGGAAATTGGCGACTATACTCAATCAACAACAATCACTCGCACCCTCACAGTCAACAAGGCAAGCATCAAGGTTGATCCCAGCATTGGTGGATATGACTATCACAAGCACAACTTTGCAGATGAAATCAAAAATGCAATCCTTGCATCGTTGACAGGCACGGTTGTCGCAGATCACAACTTGGTCAAAGATGCAATTGTGATCTCCTTCTATCAAGACGGAAGCAAGGTGTCAAGGATTGAAGACGCAGGAGCATACGTTGTTGAGGTCACATTCACAGCACCCACAACCCTTGACTCTGACAGCAAGGTCATCCTTGGCAACTACAACGACTACACGTTCACATACAACTTCAAGGTCAATCCTGCACCTATCACCATCACAATCAACCTTGACGCAACCAAACTGGTGGCAGAGTTTGATGAAGAAGGCAAGTTTGTCCTTGCAGACACAATCCCCGTTGTGTTCACCTATGACTTTGGCGAAGCATACAAGGCAAAATACGGCGCAAAGACAAGTGACATTGACGCATCCAAGTTCCAAGTTCAATTCACGTTGAGTGGCTCAGCAGTCAAGGCCAGCAAGGCAGTCAACGGTTCAGGCGTGTTTGAATTTGTCATTGAATATCTCACGTCAGGCAAGTCAACGGTGACCGACTCCGACATTGAAGGATACAAGGTTATCTCTGTTGGCAAAGATGACAGCCCTGCAAAGAACGTCAACAAGAACTATCGCCTCACAGGCAACCATGGCGCACTCAGCGTCAGCTTGGTCACCATCGGCTCAGAAGAGTTCTCAATTGAATTCCTTGACGGCATCGGCGTAGTGGCACCTGGCCTCACTCTCAACACCAACGAATTCTATGCTGACGATGCTCTTGAAGAGGGAGATGATGGCTACGAGTACTGGAGCGCAATCAACTCATACACTCCTTACATCTCAACCGAAAGCCATACTGCAACCCTTGAAACGGTGGTTCAACTCAGCATGGTTTCAAACGGAGCATTGGTCCAACCTGACGTAGCAGTTCAAGTGACTCTCCAACTCTATCTCAACAACGACGTCAGCGAGTACGTGTTCTACACAGTTGGTCCTGACAGCGCACTCCATCAACTCACAGATTACGAGATTGATGAGGACGGCATCATAACCTATCAAGCAACAACCATTGACTCCTTGATTGCATTCCACCTCACAAAGAATGCACCCAAGATGGTTGAGCAAGAAGGTTTGCCTGAATGGATTTGGTACGTTGTAGGTGGTGTCGGTGGCGCACTTGTCATCGCAGCAACCGTCACAGGCATAGTTGTGGGCAAAAAGAAGAAGGCAAAGAAGGAAGAAGGAGATGACACTCCCGATGACGACAAGCCCGAAGATAAGAAAGAAGAAAAGCCCGACAAGCCCGAGGACAAGAAGGAGGACAAGCCCGAGGTCAAGGAAGAACCCAAAAAAGAAGAGCCCAAGCCTGAACCCAAGGCAGAGGAGCCCAAAGGAGAGGAACCCAAAGCAGAGGAACCCAAGCCCGAGGTCAAGGAAGAGCCCAAGGCTGAGCCCGCACCTGTCAAACCTCGTCCCTCAAAGCCCTCTGTGGTTGGCAAAAAGAAACCCCCTGTCATTGGACAAAAGGTGATGGCAGACGGAGCACCTGCTGCAGCAAACGCAACCTCAGCAAATCTTGTGGCACAAGCAAGTGCGCCCGCACCTAATGCAACACCTGCAAAGCCCGCTGAAGCTCCCAAGGCAGAGCCCAAAAAGCCCGCTGAAGCACCCAAGGCAGAGCCCAAGAAGCCCGCAGAAGCACCCAAGGCAGAACCTGCAAAGCCCGCAGAAGCTCCCAAAGCAGAGCCCAAGAAGCCCGCTGAAGCTCCCAAAGCCGAGCCCAAGAAGCCCGCAAACGTAGGTGAAAAGAAACCTCCTGTGGTCGGCGACAAAAAGCCCTCTGTAGTCGGTGACAAACCCGCCCCCGAGGCGCCCAAGGCAGAAGCTCCCAAGGCACCTCCCGTGGTTGGCAAAAAGCCCCCCGTGGTTGGCGACAAGAAACCTATGTAATGGTCAAACAATCAACAAAACGCGCTGACAATCAGCGCGTTTTTTGTTGAAGCGTGGAGCAATCAATTTGCCTTGTTTTTTCAATATGTATTGAAATGATAGACTTAATATTGTATAATATATATATCAAATAGATTAGGAGAACTTCTATGGCAAAAGTTGCAATTGGTTGCGATCATGGTGGCATCGTCCTCAAGGATGCCGTTGTTTCAACACTCACGTCTCTTGGTGCAGAAGTGGTTGATTTTGGCACAAACAGCACAGACTCAGTTGACTATCCCACCTATGGTCTTAAGGTGGCAGAGGCCGTTGCAAGCGGTCAAGTGGACTCTGGGGTCATCATGTGTGGCACGGGCATTGGCATTTCAATCTCCGCCAACAAAGTGCCCGGCGTAAGATGCGCAGTGGTCACCAACACCTATATGGCACAACTCACCAAAAACCACAACAACGCCAACATGATTTCACTTGGTGGCAGAGTCATCACTCCCGAGGAGGCCAAGGACATTGTCACCGCATGGTACACGGCAGAGTACGAGGGCGGACGCCATCAACGCCGTCTTGACATGATCACAGACATTGAAAAAAAGTACTCAAAATAAGGGATAAACACAAAGCAAAAGGCACTCAGATGAGTGCCTTTTTTGATGATTAATTCAGCTGTTGCTTCCATCCAAGTGCCAGTTTGAAAAGGAGCAACCACAGTAGTCTTGACGGTATAGCCCAAGCTCCTTGCTGAAACGTGTGGAGCGGAGATAGCCGTCTTTCTTTTTGAAATCGCTGTCAAGATAGCTGACGCCGTACTTGTTGTCAAGCTTTTGTCCAATCTCATTTATGAGAGGAGCATTCTTGTGAGGGCTCACTGTGAGGGTGGTGGCAAAAAAGTCATATTCATCACGATGTGACGCCAAGAACTCTGCAGTTTTGCCAAGACGGAGCACAAAGCACTCCGTGCAACGTGCGCCACCTTCGGCCTCGTTTTCAAGGCCTTTTGACGAGGTCAAAAACTGTGATTCATCTTGTTCGGGGACAAGGAGCTTAACTTGAGGAAAAATCTCAATCAGCTGTTTAAGTGCATCAAGACGCCTGTTAAACTCCTCTTTTGGTTGAATATTGGGGTTGTAAAAGAAGGCGGTCACATCAAATCGTGCCGTCAAATCCTCAATTGAACCACAAAAGCAAGGCGCACAACACACTTGCAACAAAAGCCGTGGTTTTGGGGTTGAACAGATGTCCTCAATCTTCATGATTTTATTATAGCATCAACCATGTGTCTATGCAACATTGTTGGCAAAATAGGCAAAAATCAACTTTGCTTAGTGCCTCTCAAATGGGCAGGGTTTGAAACATTTTGTTTCAAAATGCGCAAATTTGAAAAAGAGTGTTGAGTGTAGGCAGTTATTATGATATAATAACTTTATTATCCAAAGGAAAGGTTGTTATGAAAGACAAAAACGTATTGATTGCACAAGGCATCACAAAAACCTTTGACACCGGTGCACCCACCGAGGTGCTAAAAGGCATTGACCTTGAAGTGAACAAAGGAGAGTTTGTTGCCATAGTTGGCGAGTCCGGCTCAGGCAAATCCACTCTTCTGTATATCCTTGCTGGCATTGACACTCCCACAGAGGGCAGCGTTGTTTTGGCCGACAAGGACCTTGCCACAATTGGAGATGCAGAGATGGCATCCCTGCGCCGTCATGACGTGGCTTTTGTCTATCAATATGACAACCTTGTGCCCCATCTCACCGCATATGAAAACGTAACCTTGCCCCTACTCCTTGACGGATTGAAAGAGGCGGACTACAAAGATAGAGTGATTGCACTCATGACAGAGCTTGGCATTGGAGATCGTCTCAAAAACTATCCCAACGAGCTCAGCGGTGGAGAGCAACAACGTGTGGCAATTGCCCGTGCACTTGCCATAAATCCCAAGCTTATTTTCCTTGACGAGCCCACGGGCAGTCTTGACCGTGAAAGAGGCAGACAAGTCATGGAAATCTTGAAGGACGTCAATGAAAAACGAGGGGTGGCTCTTGTCATGGTCACCCACTCATCGGCCCACGCAGAATATGCATCTCGGCGCATTGAAATAGAGGACGGTAGGATCAAGTGACTCTGAAGCTGGCCATCAAAAACATATATGCAAAGCCGTGGCGTGCAGTGGCAACCGTATTTGTAGTGGCTGTTGCCGTGGCTTTGGTGTTTTCAATGCTGTCCTTTTCGGACGCGGTTTTTGACTATCTTTTTGCAGTTGAAACCGCCAGCGCAGGGGACAGCGACTTGACTCTTGCCACCAACTCTGTCAGCGACAGAATTCTGTCCGTGGATGGTCTTGAAGAGGTTGACGGTGTCAAGGACGTGGTGCCCACCCTCAACATGTATGCCTTGTATCAAGGAGGTTACGTCTCCTTGCGTGGTTTTGACAAAGGCGATTATGAAACCTTGTCTGACATTGAAGTGGTGGAAGGAAGTGTTTCAGACCTTGACTTGAACACGGACAACGTGGTCATCAGTCAAGATATGGCAGAGGAGTACGGGCTCAAAGTTGGCGATGGCATTGCAGTAAAGTCCGGCACAAAAACCATCAACTTCTACGTTGTGGCCATTGCAAAGGCCACCGGCTATTTCCTTGGAGAGAGCCCCTATCTTGTCATAGGAAACGTAAAGGGTGTATCCCGCCTCATATATGGCGAGTACGCCGTGTACAATGAAGTTTATCTTATGGCAGAGGACGGTGCAAACCTTGACACCATCATCAACACCATCCTGTCCATGCCCAAATATAAGGATATGACCATCGGCGAAAGTCAGGACGCCCAGTACGTCACAAACCAAACCAACTCCATGTCTGCTCCCGTGGTCATTGCTGGAGTTGGAGTGTTGGTGCTGGCTCTTGCATTTGTGGTGCTCATATCATTGACCTCTCTTGGTGAGAGAAAGAAATTTGTGTCCAAACTCACGGTTGTTGGTGCAACCAAAAGCCAAATTGCCCAGATTTTTCTCTATGAAAGTCTTATTCTGGCTTTTGTGGGAGCGGTGGTTGGCTCCATTCTTGCAGGCGGAGTATTTGCGCTCCTCCTCAAAGTGACGTTGTCATCGGTGGTGGCATTCCGCATTTCAACAATAAAGCTGTTTGGCTCTGCGGTCATAGGATTTGTGACTGCTGTGGCAAGCGTGCTCATACCCATTGCAATTTCAATGCGCAACACCATTAGTGCCAACGAAAATGAAAGGCGAAAGAGTGTTGTTTGGAAGGCATTGCCCATTGCTCTTGTGCTCACGGCAGTTGCAAGCGTAATCGTTGAGTTCACAGCAAAAGGTGGCAGAGGATCCCTGTCCCTTGTCAACGTGGTGCTTGTGCTGGTGGCTCTTGTTGTGAGTGTGCCTTTTGTGTTGAGGGCCCTTGCAAAACTTCTTGAAAAGGCACCAAAAGCAACCATCAAACTGACTGCAAAATCACTTTCTCGTGAGCGCAGACATACAAGACTGCAAATTCTCACCGCAGGCATGACGGTTGCAATGCTTTTGTTCATGGCTTGGGGGCTTACAACAGACATCTTCACAGGATACCTTGTGGAGTTTGAGGACAAAGTCCTTGTGACCAACGTGCCCTCCTCCATAGCGTCAAGTCCCAATATTGAAGGCATATTGGACGTGGAAGGAGTTGAAAGCGCTGTGCCTATGGTGTGGCGTCAAGGCAAGATGACAGAAATCGGCAAGGGCAAAACCGTCAATATCATTGGCAGCGAAAAGGCCCTTGACCTCATAGACTTTGCCTTTGTCACCAATGAGACAGAACTGCGTCAATCATTGCTCATTCCGGGCAACATTGTTATTGACAAGGCATATCAAGAGCTGTATGGCTTGAACGTTGGCGACAAAGTGGCCCTTGAAATAGAGGGCAAAACAGCCACTCTTACCATTGCCGGTATCACCCGCCACAAGTTGTTCAACGGCAACTACGTCATTGCGTCAATTGGCACCTTTGAGGATGCCTACGGCATAGGTGCAGACACCGTCCTTGTGGTTGCGGATGACGCCAAACTCATGGCAGAGAAAATTCGCTCGCAATTTGTTGAAAGAAACTATTACGCCCAAGACGCACTCACGGTTTATCAATGGGATGCAGAGTCCCTTGGCAACGTGTTTGACCTTGTGGGCACCCTTGCAATCGTCATGGCTGTCCTTGTGTTTATGGTGCTTGTTGCCTCTGCTGTGGCCTCAAGGCCTAATGGCGAAAAGGGCAGGACTGCAATGCTTTCTGCAGGCATGGCAAAAAACACTTTGCTTCTTGCTGAAGTCTATGAATATGCCATCACAGCCATCACGGCCTTTGTGTTGTCATTTGCAGTCAGCGTGCTCATGACCGCATCACTCATTGGAGCCCTCCGCCTCTTTGGGCTGTACTTTGAGTTTATGTATGGCGCAGACATCGTTGCAATTGTTGGTGCAGTTCTATCGGTTGGATATGCACTCATCCCTCTCATTACAGGGTTCAAAAAGAAATATACTTTGCTGAGGCAAAAGTAGCCCGCACAGGAATTCATATGAAAAAAGCATCAATGATTTTACTCATCGCACTTTTGGTGTCAGCTCTTGCGCTGACCGCTGTGGCATGCAATCCGGACGATGACACGGTTGACACTCGTCCATTGACGGTGTCTGCTCTGGTAGATGCGCTCTTGTCATCGCAAAATAGTGGCTGGACAATGGGCATGACCGAGGATCAGATTGCATCTCTTGATCGTCCCGCAGACTATGTGGTGGCACGTGAGTGGATTGCACTTGCTGGGGATGTTGTCTTGAAGAGCGGACTGCAAGAGGCCAAAATCAAGTCCATAACAGACTACGTTTTGTCAGACAAAGGCAAGGCATTTTTGCGCGGAGAAAGCATAAAGGATGCCAATCATTTTATTTCAACTTTCTTGGAGATTGGGCTTACAAGCGCAGACGTTGAAGAACTTGTTTATGACGGAATATATGCCTTTGTAAAAAATGGCAAAGGGGTTGTTGAAAGCATCATCACAACAATCCAAAACATAAAAGGGCACTCCTCGCTCAATGCTGTTGCCCGCCAAAATATTGACGAAACAACCAGCGCAATGCAGACTGCAAAGGCATCCTTTGAATATGCAAGTAAAGACGCTGAAAACACATTAAAGCAACTTGAGCAGTGCAAAACCAGCATACAAAACCTCGTTTTGTTCGGTTACGATACTGCAATGATATTTGGAGACGGAGGCAATGATGACCTCATTGACTCTATTACGTCAGGCACTCTTGACAACGCAAGCGCAAGCGAAGTTGCCACCTATCTTGGCAGTGTGGTTGCATCAGTAAAGCGTGCGTTTGATGAGATCGGAAGTGATGCAGTCATGGTGCAGACAGCACTTGCATCTGTCCTTGACTTCTATACAAAAGTGGCTGTCAGCGTGCCTATGGTTGACACAATGATGATGGTCCTTGACAACTACAAGACCTTGCCCACCGTGCTTCCTCTCTTGTACGACTTTGTGCTCAACGTTGAGGACATTGCTCTTGACGGCACAGACCACACCTTCATTGAAAGTGTTATGGATTGTTTCCGTGAGGGATACAGGGGGGACAGCGATGACGCCAATGTCCTCATTGCTTATGCACGCATTGCACTTGCTTCATTGGGCATTGACTATACCGCATCAGCTGACGCCATTTTGGAAGCCCAAAAGGGAGCAAAGGATGTGATTGTCGGCGCCATGAACGAGATTGTTGCAGCAAGCGAGGGCAGAGGAAAGATGCCCATCATCTATCTTGCATTTATACTCAATGCCGAAAATGAAAGTGAGCAAATCAACGGAGTGGCTTTGGACATATTTGCCAATCTGCTTGTTGCAGACAACTATTACAAGCAAATGCAAAGACATTTCAGAGAATATCGTGTAGGGGTTGTGGCCAAGCCGGATGCTCTCATCAGCAGCGCCAATTTCTTGCTGGCATATTGCGGAAGCAAGGACGTGGTCAACGTCAACTCCACTTTCAGCGAGCAATGGTATGACTCATTGTGCGCTATGGTTGAGGACAAGATTGCGTCAGAGATGGATGCCCTCTACGCTCCCTCAAATCAAGAGATGAGCAAGCTTGCCACCACGCTGTCCACCACCACGGTCAGCACTCTCCTTGAGATTGCCAACCTTGCACCTCAAAAGATGGGCACGGCAGAGTATGAGGCACTTGCAACAATAGTAGAAAATTTGTACACCCAAATTGGCGAAGCAATTTTGGGATAGGGGGAATATATGGCACTTTTCAAATTGAAAAAGAAACTTGCAAGCGGGCTTGACAAAGTCCTTGGCGATGACAAAATCCTTGAACTCATCGCACCACTTCCTGACGTGGAAAAGTTTGACAGATTTTTGTTTGTTGGTCCTCATCCCGATGACATAGAAATCGGCGCAGGGGCAACTGTGTGCAAAATCAAGCGAACCAACAAGAAGGCACAAATCAAGTTTCTCATATGCACAGATGGCGGAGCAGGCACGTCCGATCCCAATATGAC
>JAFVYE010000106.1 GCA_017500745.1 Clostridia bacterium
GGCCGAGCCTAAAAAGGCAAAAGCACCTGCAAAACCCAAAGCAGAGCCTGCTGTCAAAGCAACTGACGAATCCATCAAGGAAGCTCCCGAAAAAGCAACAACAAACAAATCTAAGGCAAAAGTTGCTCCTACACCTCAACCTGCACCTGCCGAAGAGACTACTGCCCCTGTCAAAAAGACAAGAAAGAAGGCAGATCCCAAACCCGATGCCAACAATGTTGAGATAAATAAAACAAATGAGGAGGAAAACAAAGTGGCAAAAGAAGCAAAAGAAATTAAGGAACAAATTCTCGTAGAAGGCGAAGGCAAATATCATGGCAAATTCGTCATCAAAAAAACAGACAAAGGTCACTTTGTTTACAAGCTCTTTGCATATGGCAACAAGTGTGTTGCAATAGGTGCACAAGCATACGAAGGACTTGGTGGTTGCAAGGGCGGTATTGCAAGCGTTCAAAGAATTGCAGCAACAGCTCCCGTTGAAAACCAAACTCTCAAGAGCTATGAAACACTCAAGTTCCCCAAATGGGAAATCTATGCAGACAAGAAGGGCGAGTTCCGCCTCCGCCTTTATGCATCAAACGGCAACCTTGTTGCAACAACCAATGACGGCTATCTCAGCGTAGGCGCAGCAAAGAAAGGCATTGAGTCAGTTGCACACGCAGCAGAAGGTGCAGCAATCGTCCGCAACGACGATCTCTGGTAAACCAAAAACAACAACATTAAAACGCGTATTGGATAATACGCGTTTTATTTTGCACAAAATCACAGCATACATTACAAACTGCCACAAGGCGTTATAAAGACATCTGTCCTATGGCTTGAACAATTTGTCTGCTTTTAATCAAAAGCTTTTAATTCGGGCATATATGACTTTATATGGCAAAAAGAAATCGCTCACATCTGTGAGCGATTTCTATTAATCAAATTTTTTTATTCTTCTTCTGGTGCATCAATCTTGCCAGCTACGCTAATGCCAAGGACCTCGTTGCGCCAAACAATAGTTTGTTTGCCATCTTCAAGGACTTTGTATGAGAAGTTCATATAAGGCATTGAATCATTGTGATGGAATCCAACCGTGACAAATGTCCATTCAACCGTTTCTTCATCATCTTCGGGGATTGTCTCGGTTGCATCAAGAAGCTTGTATGGTGCTTGGATTTTGATTCCGATGACGTCAGGAAGTCCGTTGAGATCAAGGTCTGCAGGGATCAAGCGATCGTTGTTGGGGTCCTCAATGCAGTCAAAAAGCTTGTCAACCTCAGCGTTTGATCTGTCAAGTCCAAAAATTTCAACACCAAGGGAGTTTTTGAGGAGTGCAAGTGACTCTTCAACGTGGCAAAGATCAAATCCGGGGAACATGACCTTCACATAACCATCAATTGTGAGTGCAAGAGATGACTTTGTGATGCCTGCTGTTGCCTCTCCAATGTCAAGTCCTTCAAGAATTGAACCAAGGTTATCAAGAAGGCCTTTTACGTCAATTGTAAGGAGGCAAGTAAACATGCCGTCAGTGCCAAGCTCAATATAGCTGTTTTCTTTGTCAAGAGCTATGTCAAGGATTGTTGAAAGCAAAATTGCGGGCACGCTGTCAAGTTTTGTCTTGGCCGTGTCAATGTCAAAGCGAAGAGGTTCCTCTGGCAAATATCCGTGTTCAATTTCATCACAAGCGGTGAAGGCAAACACTCCAACCAAAGTTACAACCAATGCAAGAACAATAAGTATTGATTTAATCATAGTCTTTTTCATTGCCGTTCACCTCCTACATATTTTGTGCGTAGTTTGGAACTACAAATGTGAAAATAGGATATGCCCTATTGGGATCACGATTGGCAACTGTTTCAAAGAAATCTGGTCTTGTGACAGCATTGAAATATGCAAGGTTGACTTCGTATGATGTTGTTGCATTTTTGATTGCAGACTTTGCTGCGACAACATCAACAGGTGAGCCGTCAAAATTGAAAAGTCTATCAAGTTGTTCGCATCTGTGTGCCTTGAGGAAGCCAAGATAATCGCCCTCTGCAAGACCAAGTTCAACAAGCAAGTCTTGAGTGATGTCTGCGATCATTGCGTGGCCCTCGTTGGAAGGATGGATATAGTCTTGGGAGTACAAACGGCGTGAGTATGCTTTGCCATTGGAGCTATCTGCATTGTAGTAGTCCATCATTCTGTCGTGGACCTCAACAACCTCAAACTTGTCGGGGCACTCTGTGTGATAATCTCTGACGATATCATTCATGAGCTCAATGAGGAAGTCGCCTGTTTCACGATATTCATCGGGGGTGATGCCGTGATCTTCAGCAAGGATTTGACGGACGGTGCGAGTGTCTCCTCTCCAATATTGTGTGACACCTTTGGTGTCAACATATGTGATTGGTTGTTCAAGCACGAGGGTGCTTGTGTCAAAGATGGGGTTATAGACAGTTTGAACAAGGAGGGTCGCATCGGGATTGAGCTCAACCAATCTGTCAACAATTGCCCTGAAGTTCGCTGTTGAGTTGTGGGGGTTTGCTTTGCCCGTAACCTTGCCAAGTGCTTTGTCTGCATCGGTATAGTCAGCATACTTGAAAACGTCGTTGAACAAGATATCGTTGACGTAATCAAGGGCATTGCTTTCTCCCTTTTCTTCCATCTCTTCAAGATATGTGCATGTCATAACCAAAAGCTTGCCAAGATTGTCTTGAAGCAAGTCATTGCCAAGGATTGAAAGTTGAATGATGTCAGCACGTTGCAAAAGCTCAATTGTGAAGGCGTTTTCATCATCCTTGTATGCATTTGTGGTGAAATAGTCAAGAAGTTGTTTTGTTTTCCAGCCGGAAACAGACTTGTTGATGTGCGTAAAGCCATTGCCCTTTCCAAGCAATGCACTATAAATGTAGTTGTCCTTTTCACTGAGAGGTGAGGGGCCAACAATGCCTTCGGCAATGGAGTCACCTATTGTCACCATCAAGGTTTTGCCATCAAAATCAAGATAGTCAAGGTGGGGTTGCTCTGGCACGGGATCATCGGTAGGGTTGCATGCAACAAAACCAACAGCCACAGAAAGCACCAAAACAAGTGCAAGTGCCACGATGCAGAATTTTCTTCTCATAATATTCTCCTTAAATAAGATATTTATATCTTAACACCTTTTCAACGACACTTCAATAGTAAACTTTATTTTTTTGCAAAAAAGCTTGGCAGAATAAGGCCATTGTTTTTGCTTGCAACGCCACTTATTAACATTCCCTCATGATTGACTACTCTATCATTTTATGATAAAATAAATAGTTAAAGAGGTAGCTATGAATTACACAGACGTTTCAAAGGCGATTGAACTCATCAAAATGTTCAACACCATCATTATTCACAGACATTCAAGCCCAGATGGAGATGCAATAGGCAGTCAAATTGGTCTGCGTGACGCACTCAAGGCCAACTTCCCCAACAAGCGCATATATGCCGTGGGCGACAACCCGGGCAGATATTCATTTGTGGAAGATTCAGTCATGGATGACATTGGAGATGAAACCTATCAAGGTGCTCTTGCAATTTTGCTTGACATGGGCTCTGCTCATCTCGTAAGTGATGACAGATATCAACTTGCCCAAAAGACAATCCGCATTGATCATCATCAATATGTAGAAAACTTTGCCGATCTTGAACTTGTTGACACCAGCTTTGAAAGTTGCGCGGGCCTTGTTGCACATCTTTGCATGGAATGGGGCCTTGTGGTGCCAAGGGACTCTGCAAAAGCACTCTACACAGGCATGGTGACAGACAGCGGACGCTTCCGCTACGACTCAACAAGTGCACGCACGTTCCGCATTGCCTCATTCCTCATGGAGCAAGGATTTGATGCAAACGACATCTACACCAACCTCTATCAAGATGACCTCAAGATGATACAGCTGAGAGCAAGCTTTGTGTTGCGCATCCAACTCACCAAACATGGCGTTGCATACATCTACACCGATCGTGCTATTGCAGACAGTCTTGATGCCAGCATGTTTACCCTTTCAAGAGGCATGGTCAACACAATGTCAGAAATCAAGGGGGTCAACACATGGGTCAACTTTACCGAATCCCCCGAAGGCGTACTATGTGAGCTTCGCTCCAAAACTCAAAACATCAACAAAATTGCCGTCAAATATGGTGGCGGTGGACACATAAAAGCAAGCGGTGCCATGGTCAAGGACAAAGCCGAAGCAATGGCAATGCTTGATGATCTTGACAAAATGCAAATAGGTGAACAATGAGCTACGAACTCAAAAAACAAATACTTGACAAAATCAAAGAATACAACAAGATTGTCATTTCACGTCACATTCGTCCCGATGGCGACTGCACGGGTGGCACAAAAGGCCTCAAAGCCATTTTAGAGGCATCTTTCCCCGAGAAGCAAGTCTATCTCATCAACAGCGACTATAGCCAATTTCTGTCCTTTTTAGGCGGTGAGGATGAGCAACAAGAGGATGAGTTCTACTCTGATGCTCTTGTCATCATCCTTGACACAGCATCAACAGACAGAATTTCCAACAAAAAGTTCAGTCTTGGCAAAGAAATCATCAAGATTGACCACCATATTGACATTGCTCCCTATGGCAACATCAGTTGGGTTGAAAACTTGAGGTCTTCTCTTTGCGAAATGATTGTGGACTTCTACAACACCTTCAAAGATGAGCTTGTTATGACCACAGAAGCCGCAACATGCCTCTACACCGGCATGGTGACCGACACAGGCAGATTCAGATTCCGTTCTGTAAGCGGAGACACAATGCGACTTGCAGGATTGCTCCTTGATCAAGGAATTGACACAGACACCCTTTACGCTCGCCTAAATCTTGAGGAATATGATTATCTACTTTTCAAGGCATATGCCCTCAAAGAAATCAAAATGACAGAAAATGGGGTTGCATACATCCACGTAGACAAAGCCATGCAAGAGAAATTTGGCCTAAGCAAGGAGTCAAGCAGTGCAACAGTATCTTTCCTTGAAAACATCAAGGGATCATTGATTTGGGTTGCGTTCATTGACAACCCCGATGGATCAATCAGAGTAAGACTTCGCTCACGCTTTGTGTACTGCCACGACATCGGCGAACATTGGCGTGGGGGCGGACACGAATGCGCTTGTGGCGCAACACTCTACTCCACGGATGAAATCAACGCACTCCTTGCCGAAGCAGATGCAAAACTCAAAGAATACAAAGATACTCATGAGGGCTGGCTATGATAAAAATTCTTCTCACAAACGATGACGGAATAGATGCAGAGGGCTTGCGTGTTGTGGCTGATTGGGCATCAAAGCTTGGCCACGTGACTGTGTGTGCGCCCAAAGTTCAACAAAGTGGCAAATCACACGCAATCAACATCTACACCCCCTTTGAAATCAAAAAGGTTGATTATGAGGGCGTGGATGAAGCATACTCCGTGGACTCCTCTCCAGCTGACTGCGTCCGTTTTGGCACCATTGGCCTTGGCAGACAATATGATCTTGTTTTTTCTGGAATCAACAAAGGGCTCAATATGGGCGAGGACGTCATGTATTCGGGCACAGCAGGTGCAATTTTTGAAACGTGCACCCGTGGCATGAAAGGCATTGCTCTTTCAACTCACGTGGGCTCATTTGACACAGCACGTCTTTGGCTTGACAGAATCTATCAATTCATCATTGAAAACAAAATGTTTGACTGCTGTGACATCCTCAACGTTAACATTCCAGAAACCGTCAAGGGATTCCGCATTACAACTCAAGGCGGACCTTTCTATACAGACAGTTTTGCAGAAGTTGAAAAGGACATGTGGAAACAAACCGGCTACTGCGTGCACAACAACCACCACGACCTCACTGTAGACAGCGATGCCACAATAGATGGATATATCACAATCACTCCTCTCACCATTGAAAGATGCAACCGCACAGCATACCAAACTCTGTGTGACAGAATAGGTCAAGAAAGATAGAATCAATCTAACAACTGAATGCAACAAAAGACCACCTACTGCTCGGTGGTCTTTTAAATCAAAAGGCACTCCGAAGAGTGCCTTTTTTATCTTTCAATGAAAGAGTTTTGTTTGTTGATTATGCTTGAACAGGGCGGTAAACAACTTCAATTGATGTAACTCTTGCTTGTCCGTTTGTTGCATCGCCAGTGTTGCCCACACTAAATGTAACTGATTGTGCATTTACATCAACAAGTGTACCAGATGCAACATTGCTACCAGTAAGTGTCAAACAACCAGTGTTTTTTTGTGAATATGTGACTTTGACAGAAACAATTTCATATCCTTCTGTTGCAGAAATTGTCAATGTAGGAGAACCAGTTTGATAGAGTCTCCAGTCATTTCCACTTGTATAATACTTGCCTGTATTTGCATCTGTACCACTACTTGAAACAGTAATAACTGAGTCAAGTGCAAATGATGAATATTTTTGTGCATCTGCCCAGCTATTTGCTGTTGCAATTTCTGCAATGGTCTTGCTTGCGGAGATTGCGCCTTCAGGAGTTTCGCCGCCTTCTTCACCGCCTTGGTCAGGAGTTGCGGGGGTGATTACTTCAACTGTTGAACCAGTATTGATTGAATATTTGCCTTCGTAGACGTCAATTTCGCCAGTGACTTTGACGACATCGCCAACATTGACTTTGGTTGTGCATCTGAAGACATAGATGGTGTTGCCATTGCCGTCTGAGATGTAAGGTGTGCAGTTGTTGTATTGTGTGCTCCATTCGTCCTTGAAGCTTGAAACAGTGCCTGTGAAGATGACAAGGTCGCCGTCTTTCATTGTGAGTGCTTCTGCAATTGTTGTTTCAACGGGGGTCTTGGGTGCTTCAACATTGCCGAAAACTGTTGTTTCAACTTGCATGATCCATGCGTTCTTCATTTGGACTGTGCCTTTGTAGTTGTCCATGATACCATAGAGAACAACAACGTCGCCAACGCCGGGTTTGACGTCAAGTTTGTCATATCTCTTGTCGCCGTCATGTCCATATGAGCCGTAGATTTCAAGAGTCTTGCCGTTTGCGTCAGAGATAACCATGTTGCCATAGGTAGAGGATTTGATTTCTTCAACGTAACCAATGGTCAAATACTTCTCTTTTGTGCTGTTGCCTGCTTCAGGAACAAGTGCCTTGAGTGCGTCAAATGATGTGAGTTCTGCACCTGTGACTTTGTTTTCAAGTGCGCCACGTTGCTTTTTGATGACAACAACAACGTCCTTGGTGTCGGTCACGTCACCATTCTTGA
>JAFVYE010000107.1 GCA_017500745.1 Clostridia bacterium
GCAGTGCAAAGCAAGGCCGTGACCGCAGATTCCAAGCAATTCTTCCTCTTAGAGGCAAGATTTTGAACGTTGAAAAGGCACGTCTCCACAAGGTCCTTGAAAATGAGGAAATCAAGGCAATGATCACAGCGTTTGGCTGTGGCATCAACACCGACTACGATGAAACAAAGCTTCGCTATGACAGAATCATCTGCATGACCGATGCTGACGTTGACGGAAGCCACATCCGCATCCTCATGCTCACATTCTTCTTCCGCTTTATGCGTCCCCTCATTGAAAACGGCCACGTTTATATTGCTCAACCCCCTCTCTACAAGCTTTCAAAGGGCAAGGTTGAACACTATTTCTATGATGACGAAGCACTCAACAAGTTCTATGAGGAAAACGGCAGAAAGGGCTGGGATCTCCAAAGATACAAAGGTCTTGGTGAGATGAACCCCGACCAACTCTTTGACACCACCATGGATCCCAAAACACGTACACTCCTCAAAGTCACCATGGAAGACGCAATTGCAGCAGATGAACTCTTTACAATCCTTATGGGTGAACAACCTGAACTCCGCCGCCAATTCATTGAAGAAAATGCAAAATTGGTTGAAGAGTTGGATATTTAATGGAGGACTAAACTATGGCAATCAAGATTAATGATTTCAAAAATACAGAATACGTAGAACATTTGAACGACAGCAAGATAGTCAATCTTGAAGTTCAACAGGAACTGAAAAAGTCCTTCATCAGCTATGCAATGGCAGTCAACGTGTCACGTGCAATCCCCGACGTCCGTGATGGCTTGAAACCCGTCCACAGACGTATCCTTTACGCCATGAACGAGCTTGGCCTTACACCTGACAAGCCCTTTAGAAAGAGCGCAATGGTGGTTGGCGAAGTCCTGGGCAAATACCATCCTCACGGCGACAACTCGGTTTATGACGCAATGGTCCGTCTTGCACAAGACTTCTCAATCAGATGTCCTCTTGTGGAAGGCCACGGCAACTTCGGCTCTGTTGACGGCGATCCCGCTGCAGCATATCGTTATACCGAAGCACGTCTTAGCAAAGTTGCTCTTGAAATGATCAGAGACATTGACAAAAAAACCGTTGATCTCTATCCCAACTTTGACGACACCCGTGAACAACCTGTTGTCCTCCCCTCAAGATTCCCCAACTTGCTGGTAAACGGCTCAGACGGTATTGCAGTTGGCATGGCAACCTCAATTCCTCCCCACAACCTTGGAGAAGTTATTGACGCAACCGTTGCCCTCATCCAAAATCCCGAACTCACCGTTGACGACCTCATGGAATATATCCCTGCACCTGACTATCCTACAGGCGCACTTATTCTTGGCAGGGCGGCGGTCAAGCAAGCATATCGCACAGGCAAGGGCAGCGCAGTCCTCCGTGCAAAGACCGAAATTGAGGAAATGCCCAACGGCAAGAGCAAGATTATCGTCACAGAAATCCCCTATCAAGTCAACAAGGCAAAACTCATTGAAAACATCGCAGACCAAGTCAAAGACAAAAAGATTGAAGGAATCTCCGACATCAGCGAAGAAACCGACCGTCACGGCATGCGTATCGTCATTGAAACAAAGAAGGATTACAACGCACAAGTTGTCCTCAACACCCTTTTCAAGCAAACTCAACTCCAAGTCAACAACTCAATGATTTTGCTTGCATTGGTTGACGGCGTGCCCAAGATCCTCAACCTCAAGGAAATCCTTGAAAACTACATCGCTCACCAAGAGGACGTCATCACAAGACGCACCAAGTTTGACCTTGAAAAAGCACAAGAAAGAGCACATATCCTTGAAGGTCTTGCAGTGGCACTCGCCAACATTGATGAAGTGGTTGAACTCCTCAAAAAGAGCCCCGACCGTCAAGGCGCAATCGCCAATTTGACAGCACGCTTTGCTCTTGATGAGGCACAAGCCGTGTCCATCCTTGAAATGCGTCTGCAACGCCTCACAGGCCTTGAAGTTGAGAAAATCAATGAGGAACTCAACCAAAAGCACGCAGAAATTCAAGAATACAACAGAATCCTCGCCTCAACAGAGGCAATTGATCAAATCATCGTTGATGAAATGACCGAAATCAAACAAAGATTTGCAACACCTCGCCTCAGCGAACTCAGCTACGACTACTCCGAGCTTGACATCGGCGATCTCATTGAACAAGAGGACATCGTTGTCAGTATGACACACGGCGGATATATCAAGCGTCAAGCAGTCAGCGAATATCACTCACAACACCGTGGTGGCGTTGGCATCACCGGTCACAAGGCAAAAGAAGATGACTTTGTTGAAAAACTCTTTATTGCTCACACCCACCAAGACCTCATGTTCTTCACCAATCTTGGCAAAGCATTTGTCCTCAAGGGATGGGAAATCCCCGAAGCATCCAAGACGGCACGTGGCAGAGCAATGGTCAACCTCCTCCAACTCGTTCCCGGCGAAAAGGTGCAAGCAATCCTCCGTTTGCCCGAGGATAAAGAGGGCTACAACCTCATCCTTGCCACAAAGCAAGGCCTCATCAAGCGTACTGCACTCACAGAGTTTGAGTCAGTCAAGCGCAACGGCAAGATCGCAATCAAGTTCAATGAGGATGATGAACTCATTGAAGCAGTGCTCACCACAGGCAATGATGAGCTCATCATGGCATCAAGCGAGGGCTATTGCATCCGCTTCAATGAAAACACAATCCGCCTTGTTGGACGTACGGCAATGGGCGTCAAGTCAATGAGACTTGCAGAGGGCGCAACCATGGTTGACCTTGCAGTTGTCCATGAAAACAGCCAAATCTTGACAGTCACCTCACACGGCTACGGCAAGAGAAGCGCAGTCAGCGAATATCCTCTCCAAGGCAGAGCAGGCAAGGGTGTCAAGGCAGGCGTGTTCAATGAAAAGACAGGCGACCTTGTCAACCTCAAGGTCCTTGACGACAACGCAGACGTGATGATGATCACAGACAACGGCATTGTCATCCGTGTCCACGCAGAGGAGATCAGCCGTATTGGCAGAGCAACACAAGGTGTCCGCATTATGCGTCTCAAAGATGACAAGGCAAGCGTTGTGTCCATCGCTCTCGCACCCTATGAAGAGGACGAGCCCGAGGTGGAATACGATGAGGACGGCAACCCCATCCCCGCAGTTGAGGAAGCACCCGCAACTGAAACCACAGCAGAATAAACACTTAAAACACACAAAAGCGAGGCATAAACCCTCGCTTTTGTTGGTTTGAGTGACAAAATCAATTCAAAAACAACCCACCGAAAAATACATTTTTTAAGGAGAAAAATTATGGATAGACAATGGTACAAGGAAATGAGTGTGTATCAAGTTTGGCCCCGTTCATTCAAAGACGGCGATGGCGATGGCATTGGCGACCTCAAAGGTATCCTGTCAAAACTTGACTACATAAAGAGTCTTGGTGCAGATGCAATTTGGTTTTCACCTCTCTATGCATCTCCTCAAGCAGACTACGGCTACGACATCGCAGACTACTACAACATCAACCCCGAGTACGGCACCAATGAGGAGTTTAAGGAAGTTCTTGACGGAGCACACGCTCGTGGCATGAAGGTCATCATGGACCTTGTCATCAACCACACCAGCGACCAACACGAATGGTTCAAAAAGTCCGCAGCAGGCGATCCCAAATATAAGGATTATTATATCTGGCGTCCTGGCAAGGGCAAGGACGGCAAAAAGTTCCCCAACAACTGGATGGCAACTTTCCCCGGCGATGGCTGGAAGTGGAATGAAGAACGTGGCGAGTATTATCTCCACCTCTTTGCAGTTGAACAACCCGACCTCAACCATGACAATCCCGCAGTCCGTGAAGAAGTCAAAAACATCATCCGCTACTGGCTTGATATGGGCGTTGACGGATTTAGAGAAGACGTCATCACCTTCATCTCCAAGAGA
>JAFVYE010000108.1 GCA_017500745.1 Clostridia bacterium
CAAGTTTGCAGAGGAATGCTCTAAGTACGCATCAACCTACTACGTTTCAGCAGACGGCAAAACCGCAGAGCTCACATACCCTGCTCGCAACCTTGCTCGTGAAGGTGGTGCAGTTGACGTCATCGGCAACTTTGGCGACAACCGCCTCGGCTCCAACGTCTTTATGCTTTCACAACAACGTATGACAGCACAAGGACTTCAATCCTCAAAGCCCATCGTCATTGAAAAAGGCAAGCACTACGCAATCTCCGTGTCCGTGTACACCTACAACATCCACGGCGCAGGCGTCACCCTCACCCTCTCCGGTGAAGGCAAGGACATCTCAATCAAGGGCATCAGCCAAAACCTTTCATCAACCGAATATCTTGGTGGTATCCCTGAATTTGATGAGACTGCAACCAACGGCGGTTGGACAACCTACACCTTCTATATTGAAGGCAACCAATACAAAGATTACTCCTATACAATGACTTTCTGGCTGGGCACAGGTGGCAAGTTTGACAACAACGCATACACCTACGAAAACTGGGAAAGCAGTTCAAAGAAGAGCGACAAGGAGTACACCACCTACTACGCAAACGGCACTTTCTCAACCGGCTGGGCATTCTTTGATGAGCTCAACCTTGCAGAAATTGACCACGCAACATACAAGGCAAGCGGTACAGAAACCGGCTACGAAGCAGATGCAAACGCAGTTGACTTTGGCGGATATGCAAAGGTTTCTCTCCACACAGAAAACCTCTTTGCAACAAGCTCAAGCATTGCATCAGACTTTGCAACATATGCAGACAGCACCCACACCTACGATGACGGCACCTACGGCACCCCCGAAGGATTCTCTGCACAATCTCTCTTTGACAAGGTTGCAGAGGACAACACCCTCCCCGCAATTGACGTGACAAGTGGCGTTGTGTCCATCGCAGACGGCGCAGACTTCTCTGCACACGGCATTGACCACCCCGGCAAGCCCTACAACATTGACTCTGACTTTGCACTCATGTTCAAAGCAAACTCAGACTCATACTTCCTCTATGAAACTGACAGTTTCATGGTCAAGATGAACAGCTACTATCGTGTTTCACTTTGGGTCAAGACAGTTGACGTCAAAGAGACAGCAGGCCTCCACGTCTACCTCTTGGATGACGAGGACAATTCACTTGTTTCATTTGCATCAATCAATACCACCGTCAAAGACGATGACAAGACCACAAGCACTTGGACAGAATACACCTTCTACATCCGTGGACACGAATCAGAGGACAAAGCCCTCAGTTTGAAGTTTGAATTTGGCACAGGGGACAGATGGTCATCATCAACCCTTGCCAACGGCGCAGCATTTGTTGCAAACATGAGCATGACAGCCATTGAATACAGCGACTTCTCTGGCGCAAAGACCGGCTCAACTGCAAAGACTGTGTCTTTGTCAAACACAACTTCTGTCAAAAACTCATTTGACAACGGCGGTTTCAACTCATATGACGTTGAAAGCGAAGGTCTTGCAGACGTCTATGGCGTCCTTGAAAACAGCACAAAGGCAGCAGCCCCCACTGATTGGACACTTTCAGACAAAACCTACAAGCCCAACGGCGACAACGACACAACCGGCGCAGACACCAAAAAGTCATACACCGATGACAACTCTCTTGTTGCAGGTGTCTTGAAGCTCACACAACAAACAGACAACGCAAACTTCTACGACGCATCAAACCAAATCGTCAATGTCTTTGGATCAATCTCCACCGATTTTGACACCCTCTACGGCACAGAAGATGACACCTACTTTGACAATATTGACAGAATTGGTGCACCTTACGTCCTTGCCCTTGCAGGCCTTGACGGCAAAGCATATAGCCGTAGATTCACATCAGACTCATTCTCACTTTCATCAGGAAGCAACTATGAAATCAAGGTTTGGGTCAAGACAATTGGCGCAGCAACGTTCAGCATCTACCTCACCGGTGGCGCAAGCGGAAACACCTACTTTGGCGATGACGCAAACTTTGTTGTCATGACAACCGGCTCAACAGAATGGACCTGCTACACCTTCTACGTTGAAGTTGGTCTTACACCTGTTTCATCCCTCCGCCTTGCTCTCGGTCTTGGCTACGACAAGTCAATCTCAGGGGACCTTGGAACCACCGCAGATGAATATTCAAGCGGTATCGTCCTCTTTGACAACGTCACCTTGACAAGCACCACCACAACAGAAGAGTTTGATGCAATCACCGAAAGCACAATCAAGGACACCGAAAGAAAGATCAGCTATCTCTCAGACGGATTTGACGTTGCATCAGAGTCAATTGAAGCACACACCGAACTTACAACTCCTTCTGGCTGGACTGGCGCAGCTGGCACAGACCAAGACGCAAAGGACACCAATGGTGGCGTCGTTTATGCAGATGCATCTACCCTTCCCACCTACAACATTGATGAAAACGATGCACAGGATCCTCTCTATGCAGGCATCATTGACGAACTCGGTCAAGTAGTTTCACTCTTCGGCAAGGATTACAAGTACACCGATTACGAAATCCTCCAAAGCGAAATTGAAGAAAATCGTGAGAAGTACGCAGGCAAGACCGATGACGAAATCAAGGTCATCCTCCAAAAGACAAAGATGTACAACGACATGAAGGCAAACTACATCTCATCCTCTGTCCTCCTCTCAACAACTGACCGTGACGGCAACAACATTGCTTCAATCCTTGGCAAGAACTTCCTCGTCATCAACAACACCGATGCAAGCGCATTCACTTACACAAGCACAACCTACGGCCTCAACGCAGAAAACTTCTACCGCGTCAGCGTCTGGGTGCGCACCTACAACGTCACAGGCAAGGGCGCAAGCGTTGAGTTCTATCTTGGCAGCGCAAACGAAAAGGACAATCCTTTGAAGTTTACAGGCATTGGCACCAAGGAAGGCGAAAACGGCACAACCGCATGGACCAAGTACACCTTCTACGTCAAGACTCTTGAAGAAAACATTTCAGCATCAACCATCAAGCTTTCACTTGGCGAATATGATGCAGACGACAAGTCAACCCTTTCAACAGGTTATGCAATGTTTGACGCAATTGAGTTTGAAATCGTTGACGAAGCAGAATTTGAAAGCGCAGTTGCAAGCGACTACGTGGCAGTTCGTACAGTTGCAAAGGATTCCGAGTCCGGTGACGTGAATGATCCCGAGGCATCAACAACTCCCGACAACAAGTTCAACCTTGAAATGCTCTCTTGGATGATCCCCACAATCATCATTGCAGTTGCAATCATCGCAGTTGTCATCGTCTACTTCTACAAGAAGTTCAAGAAGCCCGCAAAGGCAAAAGCTGTTGCTGTTGAAAACGGCGAAGCAATGGCAGAAAAACGTAGCAAGTACGAAGAGTCAAACGAATAATCTCAACCAATCAATAAAAAGAGCAGGCACAACGCCTGCTCTTTTTTTTTGGTATTTATGGGCCTTGTTTGTCATAATTTGTTGTATGAATAATACAATCAAATCCTTTGCCACAGTAGGCGGATTTTCGGTGGTGACACGGCTTGTGTCCTTTGGCTTCAAAATGTGGATGTCCCGTGAGTTAGGGGCAGAAACCGTGGGGCTATATCAAATTGCTTTGAGCATAATCCTTCTGCTCTTTTCATTGACAGCGGGAGCGCCTACAGTTCTGTCAAGGAAGGTGGCAGGCGCCATGGGGGATAGGCGCAAACAAAACGGCTACTTGACAGGCACACTCCTCCTTGGACTTGGGGTGGGAGTTGTTCTTATTGTGGTGTTTTTCTGCTGTCACAATCATCTTGACGCTCTCTTTGCTGACGACAGATGTGTCACACTTTTTCTCATCATGCTCCCAACACTTCTCACATCAACTTTGTACGGTGCATTGCGCAGTTGGTTTTGGGGGCAAAAGAAGTTTTTGGCCTTTTCATCCACAGAGCTCCTTGAGGAAGTAATCAAAATTGTGGTTGCTGTGATTTTGGCCGGAGGGGTCATCTCCACCATAAATGGTGGAATGGCCGTGGCAATCGCCTTTACTGTCAGCGATCTTGTGTGTGTAATGGTGCTCCTTGCCTTGTTTTTTGCAAAGGGTGGCAGATTTGCAAAACCGGTTGACCTAAAAGAGATTTGCAAGGCAACAATCCCCCTGTCAACCATGCGGATTTTGACCTCTCTTTCCACAACCTTCACTGCCCTTATAATCCCCGAAAGACTTGTGGCAAGCGGAGTGTCCCTTGGGGTTGCCACCGCAGAGTATGGTCGCATTGCGGGCATGGCATTTCCTCTCATCATTGCGCCTGCAACCGTGGTGTCTGCTTTGTCCGTGGTGCTGATACCAGACGTGGCATCCTTAAAACAAACTGGAGAGGTTGACCGCATCAAGTCAAAGCTCAAGGCGTCCATGATATTTTCCGCATTGGTGGCTGGGCTGTTTTTTGTGATGTATCTTCCATTTGGCGACAGACTTGGGGAGCTGTTTTTTGGAGATAGGCACGCAGGAGAGTTCATATCCTACTGCTCCCCCATGGTGTTTCCCATTGCCATTGGTGGCTGGGCCACTCC
>JAFVYE010000109.1 GCA_017500745.1 Clostridia bacterium
CCCCTTCATCACAGTGGAAGGTGGGGTGCCCAAGCATCTTGACATGGACATCACAAGAGCCAAGTTTGACCAACTCACAGAAGATCTCGTTGCAAAGACAATGAACCCCTTGAACCAAGCACTCCGTGACGCAGGTCTCAAGGCAAGCGATCTTTCAAAGGTCATTATGGTTGGTGGCTCAACCCGTATCCCCGCAGTCTATGAAGCAGTGAAAAAGGCCACCGGCAAGGATCCTTACAAGGGCATCAACCCCGACGAGTGTGTTGCAATCGGTGCAGCAATCCAAGCAGGCGTCCTCGCAGGCGAAGTCAAAGATATGCTTCTCCTTGACGTCACACCTCTTTCACTTGGCATTGAAACCCTTGGTGGCGTGTTTACAAAGCTCATTGACCGCAACACCACAATTCCTACAAGCAAGTCACAAATCTTCTCAACAGCAGCAGATCATCAAACCTCAGTTGACATCCACGTCCTCCAAGGCGAAAGACAATTTGCCCGTGACAACAAGACACTTGGCAGATTTGAGCTTGTGGGCATTGCACCTGCACCTCGTGGAGTCCCTCAAATTGAAGTCACCTTTGACATTGACGCCAACGGCATTGTGTCCGTAAGAGCAATGGACAAGGGCACCAACAAGTCACAATCAATCACAATCACCGCATCATCCAACCTCAGCGAAAGCGACATTGACGCAGCAATTAAGGACGCAGAGAAGTACGCAGAGGAAGATGAAAAGCGCCGTAAGCTTGTTGATGCAAAGAACAATGCAGACCAATTCACCTTTGTCATTGAAAAGTTCATCTCCGACAACGGCGACAAGCTCACGGATGATGACAAGACAGCTCTCAACGATGCAATCAAAGTTGCCCGTGAAGAGTTTGACAAGGCAGAAAGCGAAGATGACGTCCGCACCGCAATGGACAAGCTTGCCAAAGTGAGCGATCCTATCTTCACAAAGTTCTACCAAGAAAACCCCGAAGCCGCAGCAGAGGCAGCACGTCAAGCCGGCTTTGATCCCAACAATATGGGTGGCAATGGCGGAGCAAGCTACACCGTTGATGACGACAACATGACCCCTCCCGAAGGCGGTTGGAACTAAGATGTAAACGTGACGGCTTTTCAGCCGTCACACCCATATAAGTGCATTGCACCATGGGAGATATGTATGGCAGATAAAAATTATTACGAAACTTTAGGGGTTTCAAAGACAGCCAGCGCCGACGAATTGAAGTCGGCGTATCGTCGTTTGGCAAAGCAATATCACCCCGATCTATTCGCTGGCAAGCCAGAGGCAGACAAAAAGCAAGCAGAGGAAAAGTTCAAGGAAATCAACCACGCCTATGACGTGCTTTCTGATCCTCAAAAGCGTGCTGCCTATGACCAATACGGCTCTGAAAACGGCCCCCAATTTGGCGCCGGAGCAGGTGGCTTTGGTGGCTTTGGGGGTGGTGCAGGCGGTTTTGGGCTTGATATGGATGACATCATCAACAGCTTCTTTGGTGGCTTTGGGGGTGGTGGCAGACAGTCAAACAGAGCCAATGCACCTCAAAATGGCAAGGATATCGGCATACGCCTCACAATAACCTTTGAGGAGGCGGTTTTTGGCGTAGAAAAGACCGTTAGTGTAAAGCGTGTTGAAAACTGTCCCGACTGCAAAGGCACAGGAGCAAAAGACGGAGCAGTCAAGACCTGCTCCACTTGCGGAGGCAGCGGCACCGTCACTCAAACCCAACGCACACCCTTTGGTCAATTTCAGACCACAAACGTTTGCCCCAACTGCAAAGGCAAGGGCAAAGTGGCAGTTGAACCCTGTCCCACTTGCAAAGGACAAGGCAGAACAGAAAAGACAAGAGAGGTCAAAATCAACATCCCTGCAGGCATTGACAATGGTCAACGCATCACTTACAACGGCGAGGGTCATGCAGGCAAAAACGGCGGAGAAAGAGGTGGGTTGGTTGTTGAAATCAGCGTGACACCCCACAAGCTTTTCAAACGCAACGGCTCAGACATCATGGTGGAATATCCCATTTCTGTGGCAGAAGCATCCCTTGGCGTCACCATAAAAGTGCCCACACTTTCTGGCAAACCGGAGGATCTCAAAATCCCCGAAGGCACTCAAAGTGGCACCATGTTCAAGTTGAAGGGCAAGGGCATAAAGAAGCTCCGTTCAAGAAACGATTATGGCGATTTGTACGTGAAGGTTATGGTTGAAGTGCCCAAGAGCTTGACCCGTGAACAGAAGGAACTTTTGAAAAAACTTGAGGATAGTTTTGACACAAAACAATTCCCCAAAAAGAAAGAGTTTGGCGACAAACTCTAATCATGTCAAAACCCATCAAACACACAAATTGACACTTTACATATTCTTATTGCAACGATAAACAGCCGATTATGAAATATAAAACAATTACAACCACCACCGATCACAACAGCGCAGAGCTTGTGTCGTCAGCCATGTTTGACGTGGGCGCAGAGGGCGTGTCCATCCTTGACAAGCAGGACTTTTTGGACCTTGTCAGGAGTGACGTAATCTGGGACTACGTTGACGAGAGTTTGCTCACGGCAAGCGATGCAGTCAAGGTGTCCACCGTTGTCAGCCCCGATGACAAGGACTTTGAACTTCGCCTTGAAGAGCGTCTTAACGAGATGAAGGAACATGGAGTTGTTTTTGGCGAAATCGTGGTGGGCGAGGTTGATGAACAAGATTGGGCAAACGAGTGGAAAAAGTACTACAAACCCATCGTCACCTCACAAATCACTGTTGTCCCCACTTGGATAAACTACACCCCTGCCGATGGTGAAAAGATTATGCGTCTTGACCCCGGTATGGCTTTTGGCACAGGGGAACACGCCACCACACGTATGTGCCTTGAACTTATGGACGTCAAAGGTAAGTCAGTCATTGACGTAGGCTGTGGCAGTGGCATTTTGGGTATCGCAGCAGAGTTGGTCGGCGCAGACAGTGTCTATATGTGTGACATCGACCCTCAAG